>JAEUIE010000032.1 GCA_016795155.1 Planctomycetia bacterium
TTAACGTGGCTAATGACGTGCCTTCCTTGGCACCACGCAAAGCCTGATCTCCTGATGTGTTGTGTTGCTGTTCGCAAACTACAACGTAACCTCTTGAGATCAGGCTGTTTAGATCAACTTAATTACCGGATGGCCTCTACACGCAAACCGTGGCACCCGATTCGGTAAACACAAGCTATTGTCCCTGCTGTTGAATTTGCTGAATGTTAGCAGGCTGATCCAATTGTGCCATGAATTGTTGAGCCTGGGTATTGGTGGGATTCTGCTGCAGGGCGAAACCGGCGTACTGCCTGGAGCGTTCTGAATCGCCAACGTGTTTGGCCATTTGTGCCATCTGCAATGCAGCCTCGCTGGGGTTCATGATCTTGCTGAAATACTGATACCCTTCTTCGTACCGACCTGCTCGAGCGAGCGTGAAGCCATAGTTCATGGCATAGGTTCGATTATTGGGATCGAGTTCCGCTGCACGTTTCATGGCATTCAGACTCAAATCAAATTGTTTGACGCGAGCAAAGAACAAACCAGCTTCATGGCAGGCGGCGGCATCAGTGCTGTCTTTGCCGGTAACATTCTGCATAGCCTGGCTGAAGTGCTGAGACGCACTTTGAGCATTACCTTCGAATTCTTCAACGCGGGCCAGTCCTGCAATCGCTGCTGGCCAGCCTGGCTTCAATCGCAGTGCCTGGGTATAGGCCTGCTTGGCACGCCAGCTCTTATCTCGCTGTTCGGTGACATCGGTGGCTGATTTCGCCAGTGTTTCATACATTTTGCCGGCTTCGAGGCAGGTTTCCGGTTTCGGTTGCTTGACCGTCACCGGTTCATCTTTCTTGAATTGTTCAGCATTGGGGCCGGAATACTTCAGCATCTCTTCGGATGTCATGGGTTCGGTAACCATGCAGCCGGACAGTGTACTGGCCAGAACGGCCAAGCAAATGAAGTGCGTGCGCATCCCTGCTTCCCCCAGAGCCACGTGAAACGGTTCATCATGAACCTGTCAGGAGGATCCCCATCCTGCCTGATTTCTGCCACGGTTGATTAGAACTCAGCAATGAATGTCGTTGCTGCTTCCGAAATCAACTGAGTGGTCAGTTTCACGGGTTGTCGTTTAAATCGGCAAATGGACTGCACAATCTCCAACAAATCTCGACAATCGCTCGCACGAGGATTACGGCCTCGATTGTAATAGCGTTCATATAGGTAATCGATCGCTTCAGGGCAGGTGTTCATACCCAGACGCTTGCAGTTGGCTACAAAGATTTTTTCGTAGGTTTCCCGCGTTGGTGCATTGATGCCTACCTTGTGACGAATACGTCGCAGGAACGCATCATCGACCAGGTCTTTCGGATCGAGATTGGTCGAGAAAATGATCAACTGTTCAAATGGAATTTCAATCTTCTTGCCTGATGCCAGGGTCAGATAATCATGGCGGTTTTCCAGGGGAACAATCCAGCGATTGAGTAGTTCACGGGGGCTAACGAGTTGTCGCCCGAAATCGTCAATCAGGAATACGCCACCGTTTGACTTCAGATGCAACGGTGCCTGGTAGAAATTGGCCTCGGCAGAATAACGCAAATCCAGCATGCTCAAGTTCAATTCACCACCGGTTACAATAACTGGACGGCGGACACGCACCCATCGGGAATCAACAGCATTGGTATTCAGCAGGCGGCGAATAGTGGCTTCGTTGTCGTCCAAACGTTCATCACCACGGTCTTCCACCACCTGATGTACGGTTGGATCAAATACGGTAACGACATGCCCTTCGCTCTGGAAAGCATAAGGCACATAGATTTCACCACCGCAGCGATTCATGAAGTCGCCAATGCTGTTGGCAACCGCTGTTTTTCCATTGCCTGGAGGGCCATAGATAAAAATGGATCGACCGCTGACTACAGCAGGGCCAATAGCCAGGAATAACTCATCAGGAATGACCAGGTGTGAAAAACACGACTTCAGTGTATCGGGAATACAGTGAATGCCCGTAACCGCCTGTCGATAAGTCTGCTCAACATAATCTTCAAGAGGCACCGGGCAGGGACCAACGTAGGCACAAGTTCGGAATGCAGCCTTGGCACGATCACGCCCCTGATCGGTGAGGTTAAAGCGGTAAGAAACCTGCCCGATCAGATCACCGCCAGCCACTTCGATGCAATGCTGTTGCTTCAGGAAATTGATTGATTCTTCCAGCACTTTGAAGGGGAGGCACAATGAACGAGCCAAGTCCAGTCCCAGCATGGTGCCTCGAGTGAGCAGCATTCGGAGAATCATGTCATTAAGCAAGGCAGCATTCAGTCCAGCTTCCTTCAAGTTTTCAGGCGAAGAAGGAGCTTCCGGCATGTTGGAAATATCCCAGTCCAGCATGCCACTGGTGCGGGATGCCAGAGCAGAAAGTGAACTGCGACTGAGACTGGGTGAAGAAGGTGTTGATTTCATTACGCGCGTCCTGGGGAAGATCGTGTTTCGATGTTTACGCGGTTATCCGCGGGGTTTAATGCGGACAATGATGTATAAGCCAACCAGCATGAAGAAAAGCCAGAGTTGAACCAGTCGTCCGCGATCCCAGCCTATGCTGCGAATCCACGAAACGGTTTCTTCCCACCATCGTGGGGCGGCAAATAGTGGAAAAGGTGGTTCTTGACAGAAAACACATTCATCTGCTGGAGATAATGTCGAAGAGGATGAATCAGCGAAGACTGGGAATATGCAGCCTAATGTCAGCAGCAGTGAGAAACAACATCTATAAGCAATTAGATTCATCATTAATAATCCCTCACAGCCAAACCGAGCGGCTGTGAGGGAGGTTGAATTCACGCAACGATTAGTTGCCACCACCACCACCACCACCGGTATCCTGGAAGCCAGGAATCATGAAGTAGCCGCGGGAAGTGCCTCGGATATTGCGGATAGAAGCATTACCTTCGGCTCCGCTGATACCAAGCTTGGCCGGATTGCTGACCACAACATTGAATGCAACGTCAGGTCGTTCCATCTTGAGGAACTTTTCAATCTCCAGCTTACGTTTGGTATTGAGATCGTCGCGCTTGCTCGCATACTCCTCAGGCTTCTTGTAATCCAGATCGTACGAGTTCTGTGCGGTCTGGAGATAGATCACCGTCTCCGGTGCCGGGCGACGGTTGGCTAATCGTTGCAGGTGAGCAATGCCACCTGGGTTCAGTGTTTCTGATGCTGGATTGAAGTGATGAACATACAGAGTTTGTTCATAGATCAATCCGTTTTGTATCTGCGCCTGGCGAATGTCGTTTATCGCTTCACGCGCCTTGCAATTATATCGTTCCGGATAGCATGGATCCACGATTTCGTGGAAGGTTCCATAACATCCTGTCAGGGAGAGCACGCCCACAAGAGCACCTGCCCAACCCGCCCTGGTTAATACGCTTCGTCGCATGGTGGTCATTCCCTCCTTGACCTGTTCCAAGCCTCAAGCGGATGTCCTTTTCCGCTCCATGGAGGTTGGTATGGTGTTCCCCGATCTCTCCACCACCACCGCTAGTATCGTCCCCCGTGAAGGTCTCGCTAGAGATTCTTCTGGACTTGTATAGCTGCAGGCCCTGCCAATACCACGAAGATACCCGGGAAGATGAACAGGACCAGCGGGAAGATCAACTTCACCGCAGTCTTGGCCGCTTTCTCTTCTGCGATCTGGCGCCTTCGTACCCGCATGGAATCTGATTGTACTCGCAAAGCCTGCCCCACGCTGGAGCCAAACCGGTCGGCTTGCACCAGAATCGCAGCCAGGCTTTTCATATCATCCACGCCGGTACGGACCCCCAGGTCGTGCAACACGTCCCGGCGGGTACGGCCCATCTGCAGTTGGAAGTTCGCGATGTTGAACTCCTCTACAATAATCGGCGCATGCTCCCTCATTTCTTCGCAAACTTTCCGCATTGCCGCATCTAATCCTAGTCCCGATTCGACGCAAACTACCATCAGATCAAGTACATCCGGCAAAGTAAGAAAAATACTCTCTTGCCTTTTACTTCGAAGATACATCAGTACGAAAGAGGGACCAAACAACCCAATCAGCAAAGTCAGCAGGATGGAAACCGGTGCATTCTGGATTGCTGCATAAAAATTTAATATATCTCCGTCCGGCGCATTCATGGGAAGTATGATGAACAACAAGACGATGGCAGCAATCGAGATTGAAAGCGTTCGGATTCCCATAAACACTTTCGGAGCATTTTCTGATCGGAAACCAGCCATCGCTAGTTCCTGTCTCAGTTTCGATTGTTCCATCTCGGTACGAGGCATCATGGGTTTGGCAAAGGCCATCGCCTTGTCAATGATGCTCTGCATCTTTCGGTCGACGGAACCAGTACTGCCTTTGGCTGCCAGGTCGAGGTCCATCATGGACTGAGTCCTGCCCAGCTTGGCCAGACGGTCTTCCGCCTTGGTATTTCGGGAGGATAGCACTGTCAGCAACAGCCAGATTCCGGCGAACATGGCACCGAAGGCCAGGAATGGCAGGATATCCTTGATTTCAATAATGGCGAACACTTCAAAGCTCCACGTTAGACCCTGGGGACAGTCAAACGGCCATTAGACCTTAATGTTGACAATTTTGCGAATGACAATCGCTCCCAATACCTGCATGATTAATGCATACAGGCTCCATTTTCTGCCTGTCTCATCAGTCCAGAGCACGGCAGCATAATCGTAATTCAGATGGATGATCATCAGCAACATGACGAAGGGTAATGCCATCAGCACAGTACCCGAAAGTCGGCCTTCACCTGTCAGGGCCTGTACCTGGCCCCAGATTCGGAACCGTTCGCGTATGACATAGCTGATCTTGTCGAGGATTTCAGCCAGGTCGCCACCGGTCTGCCTTTGAATGATGACGCTGGTGACAAAGAAATTAAGGTCTAGACTGGGAACTCGTTCGGCCATGGCTTTGAGGGCGTCATCGACAGTCACACCCAGGTTTTGTTCTTCATAAACTCGGCCAAACTCCGTCGAAATTGGGGGAGGCATTTCTTCGGCAATGATCTGCAGGCCTGAAATTAAACTCTGTCCTGCCCGTAAAGCTCTGGCCAGCAGTTCCAGAGCATCTGGCATCTGAGCAGTAAATTTCTTCAGGCGTTTTTTCCGCTTCTGCATCACCACGTACCAGGGAATTGCTCCCATGATTAAGCCGGGAATCACAAACAGAGGGAAAGGTACCTGCATGGCAAAACTGGCACCAGAACCCAGCAGAATGAGCAATAGCGACAGCGACATAAATGCGCTGGGGCGTATATTCATTTCCGCCTGCTGGAAGTACTTTTCAATCGAGGGTATCTTCGGGAGCAACTGCTCCATCAACGATTCTTTATCACTGGCAAGGGCCGCATCCTTCCAGATTTCAACGGAAGCTTGCATGCTCCGGCTCATGCCAGGCTGGCTTCCACCATCGCGGGTGAACAGTTCCAATCGCTGTTCCTGCATGGAACGACGGCTGGACATCAGGCTGCCAATGCCGAGAAACAGCCCTCCCACACCAAGAAATGCCAGGACAGGCACAATGATCAACCAGAGATTTTCCATTTTTCGGGCTTCCAAACACCTTCAGCAGCATGATTGGTGAGAAACACCACGGGCAATTCAACTGCTGACGGTTAACCATAGCTTGCCAAATGCCTGCGAGCAAACTCAGGCACTAATCCCTCAGCAATACACGTTCTTGGAACAGGTTCGATGGCAGCTTGATGCCTGCTGCTTCCAGTTTGGGTACGAATGTCGGCCTCACGCCGGAACATTCAAATTGACCAAAGGCTCGACCATTCTGATCGATGCCAAGTTGTCTGAATCGGAAAACTTCCTGCATCACAATAATGTCTTGTTCCATACCCACTATTTCCGTGATACTGGTAACTTTACGGGGGCCACCCTGAAGACGGTTAGCCTGGATAATAATATCCACTGAGGAAGCAATCTGCTGCCGCATGGCTTTGATTGGAAGTTCAAATCCTGACATCATTACCATGGTTTCCAGACGTGCCAGGCCGTCACGAGGTGTATTGGCATGCAACGTAGTCATGGATCCATTGTGACCGGTGTTCATGGCCTGAAGCATATCGAGAGCCTCGCCACCACGACATTCACCGATGATAATACGCTCCGGTCGCATACGCAATGCATTACGCACCAAATCCCGGGCATTGATCTGCCCTTTTCCTTCAATGTTTGGCGGCCTGGTTTCCAGTCGCACCACGTGATCCTGCTGTAATTGTAATTCAGCTGCATCTTCAATGGTAATGACACGTTCGTGGCCGGGAATGAAACTCGATAACGTATTGAGCAGCGTAGTTTTACCGCAACCAGTACCTCCGGAAATCACGACATTCAACCGTGCCTTGATGGCAGCTTCCATTAAGATCGCCATTTCCTTGGTAAACGCATTGAAATTCAGAAGATCATCCAGTTTCAGAGGATTGGAACCGAATCGGCGAATGGAAACCGTTGGACCATCGAGTGCCAGCGGTGGAATAATCACATTCACACGGGACCCATCAGGCAGACGTGCATCGCAAAGCGGTGAAGTCTCATCAACACGACGGCCTACTTTGGAAACAATACGATCGATAATCTGCATCAGGTGAGGATTATCGCGGAAACGCACATCGGTTTTTTCCATTTTGCCGCGGCGCTCAACATAAATCTTCTGTGGACCGTTGATCATAATATCCGAGATCGTCGGGTCTTTGAGCAGAATTTCAAGCGGACCGAAGCCAAAGGTTTCATCGAGAACCTCATCCACCAGCCGCTCACGTTCCATGCGGTTGAGTAATGGGTTTTCCGTATCGCACAGACGCTCAACCACCAGACGGATTTCACGGCGCAGGACATCATCCTTCAGTTCGCTGACACGAGACAGATCAAGCTTTTCCACCAGCTTGGAATGGATGACGCGTTTGAGTTCATCGAAGCTTTTGCCCGACCTGCCATCCGCGCCAACTTGCGAAGCAGGCATGGCGGAATTAGGTGGAGGGAGGGAAGGAATTCCGGAGAAGGTGGGACGTTGCAGCGAAGGAAGTCCTGCTCCGGAATTACCCATTCCCGGTATGGACGGACGAACCAGTCCGGGAAGCGAGGGAGCGCCACCAGCGGGATTCAGGCCAGGTAGTCCACGAGGGGGTGGTACGCGAGACATAGTTGGGCGATCTCCTGCATGCGTTCCGATAACGCGAACTTACTTTTTGGCACCAAAGAAGCTGAACGCTGATTTCTTCTTGGGTTCCGGCACCGGTTCAGAACCTACGCCGGTAGTCAGCACGCGCGCTAATTCCATTAAATCCATGCATGGTTTTGATTTGGGGGCAAACTGGATCAATGGTTTGCCTTCATTTCGTGCACCCATCAATGCTTTGCTGTCATTGGCCACTTGCCAGAAAATGCTAGAGCCCATGAATTCTTCAGCTTTATGCTTGCTGATCATCTGGTCTTCAGCACCAACACGATTGATGATAATACGGATTTTCTCATACAACCCTTCCACTGCCTTAAAAGTAGGCAGCAGGCGAGTGATATTGTGAATGCTCGAAAGCTCCAATTGCCCGGTCATCAGGATGATGTCAGCGATACGCATTGCTGCAACATCGGTCGGCCTGAAACTCTTCGACAAATCAACAATGACGTGTGAGAAAGTAGAACGCATCAGGCTGAGCAGTCGCAATACATGCTCTTCATGAATCAGTCCCAGGTCATCCAGGTTTTCCGGGTGAGGCAGCACCATCAGTCCGCTGGAATGCTGGAACAGCACACCTTTCAGAAACTTCTGATCAACTTCGTTAATATTGGTGGCAAGATCGGACAAAGTGTAAGTTGGTCTGAAATCAAGCAGGATACTTGTATCACCCAGGGCCAGATCAAGATCTACCAGAACCACTTTGTTTTCGGGAAGTGAAGCGAGGCAACAGCCGAGATTGACTGCTAACGAAGTAGTGCCGATGCCGCCACGCGAGCCTGCGACAGCAATGATCACACCACCAGCACCGGTTGCGCCAGCCGATTGATTCTCACCACCAGGACCAGTTGCAGGCCCCTTGATGCGGTCAAGAACAGTCAGAAGGTCTTCTAGTTGCAGGGGCAGCGCAAGAAATTCCTTCGCACCTGAACGCAAAGTCTGCAGAATGAAAGGGCCATCTGTACGGCTACTAACCGCCAGGATGTTGGTTTGCGGAAATTCCATCGAGAGTTGCTGGATCAGATGCAGCGCACGACTCGGGTCACTGTCCAGCGTAATGATCGCCAAGTCAGGACGATACTGGTCGATCACATCGCGAAAGAATTCATATCGATTCGATTCTGCCTCCAGGTAAATGGATTCAACACCCAGCAGCAAATTGCGCAGTGGTTCGCGCGTTGCATTATTAGGGTCGCAGATCGCAAGTCGCCGAGTTTCCATCATATCGAGCTAATCCGCCGAGTCTTCTTCGTCTTGGGCAGGGACGCTTCCGTACGGCATCCAACAAACCTGATTTTACAGGCTTGCAAACCACTCTAGCATGTAAATTCTGCACTTTGCCAGACTTTTCAAGAATCCTGCACAAACATTTCCAGATTCATTGACAAAATAATCGGGCTTCGAAATTGAGAATTGGATGCGATTTTTATGCTTCAACATGAAGTTTTGAAAGGAATTTATCCAACTAAAAGCACTTACGATGGCAGATTCAGTTCGATCAGTTGCCAAAGGCTTGGATCTTCTGCGTACGGAAATTCAGGACCTAAACTCAACGTCTGTTCCCCCAGTTCGCTATCCCGCACAGCATAGAAGAAACCAAATTCCCTGTTAAGCTCAGGATCAAATCCATTCAATGCTTCACGTGGGACATAACACTCAAGCCGGTAACCATCCTTAAAGTGATGTTTGCGAACCTGCAGCACTTCAGGAGAACTAAGTGGTGCATCAGCCAGGGCACGATGAATTTTCGTCTGGCCAGCGCTCGGCAATTCACCCTCTCCGCCAGGCAGAAAATAAAAATGATGACAATGCCTGCTCGCACGATGGCTCTCGCGGGTACTGCGTGTATCAATCCACAGTGAAATACCATCACTGGTTCGATATTTACCTGGATCGACTCGGACAGGACGGTCTTTGCCTTTGACACGTAGTTCAAAACCCATTCCATTTTCATTCCAGCCTATACGGATTTCGGCGAACCCTGGCTTTTCCGTCAATCGCAATGAATCCGGAATGGTGCAGGTCTTGCTTAATCCTAGGAGGTCTTCACCTTTTTTGATTGGCATCTCTTTGACATACAGACAAGGGTAGCAGAAGCGAAAGAGAAAACTTGGCGGAATATGTGACATGGAGAATACTCGAATTTCTTCCTTGTCTAAAGCAGAGTTCTACTGTTTTATGAACTGCTGTGAAACTAATCAGGTGAACACATGCAAACCTGGCAACTGCCCGAACGACAGATTGAGTTTGGCCCTGTGCCGCTGATCATGGGAATCGTTAACGCTACTCCCGACAGTTTCTCCGATGGTGGAAAGTACAACCCGGTTGAACATGCGTTGCAACTGGTTGCCGATGGCGCTGACATTCTTGACATTGGTGGTGAATCAACCAGGCCTGGTGCCTCTCCAGTCAGCGAGGCGGATGAACTCCAACGAGTCATTCACGTCATAGAAAAACTGGCTACACAGGTAAAGGTGCCACTTTCAATTGATACTACCAAGGCTGTGGTAGCACGCGAAGCCCTGGCAGCCGGAGCCAGCATCATCAATGATATCTCTGCTCTGGAAGCTGATCCGGCAATGGTGCAAATCGCTGTTGATTCTCGTGCTGCGATTATTGCGATGCATCGAAAGGGCACACCACAAACGATGCAGGTTGATCCTCACTATAACGATGTTGTCGCAGAGGTCAGGCAGTACCTGAAATTGAGGTTGTTAGACTTGGCATCTAGTGGTATAGCCCAAAACAGGATAGTTCTCGATCCAGGCATTGGCTTTGGCAAACGCACGCAGCATAACCTGCAGTTGCTTGGTCATCTGGATGAGTTGCTGTCGCTGGGCAGCCCCATTTGCCTGGGAGTTTCCCGCAAAGGGTTCATCAATCGAATCCTCGAACGGGAAGGCCATGCTGAGGTGGGAGACTTTGGTACCGTTGGTGTCATGCTCCACGCCTATGCTCACGGCTGGATGCAGATTGCACGCGTGCATCAGGTTCGCGGATTGAAAGATGCTTTCACACTGTTTGCAGCACTCGACGAGGCTGGAAAAAGTTGAGTCTCCAGACAGTGGCACAACAGTTCTTACCACGGATGGTTCGAACGTGAAACCAGGATCAACGGAATGATCGAGCGGTTCTTTCAGATATATCAGGCACTCGGCATTCGCGATCTGGTCGAAATCAGTCTGCTGGCGCTCTTCATCTATATGCTGTTGCGATTTATCGGTGCCACACGTGGTACAGGTATGGTACGTGGCCTGGGCATTGTGGTAGCCATTGGCGTGTTTGGTGTTCAGGTCATCATTGCTAGCTTCGATTTGACTGAACTCAACAAGATTCTTGATTATATTCTGGCATCAGCCTTCATTGGCATCATCGTCATCTTTCAGCCCGAACTGCGCAGTGGATTATTTACCCTGGGCCGCTATCGGCTGTTCAGATGGTTCAATTCCGCGGAAGAGAGCCGGGAACCGTTTGTTGACAAGTTGGCGAATGCTGCGGTTGAGCTCTCCAAGGAATGCATCGGCGCGCTGGTAGTTCTTCAGCGTGAAGCGAGCTTGCAGCCTTACATACAAACGGGCGAGGAACTCGACTGCCAGGTGAGTGAAGGCCTGCTGATTTCGTTATTTCAGAAAAACAGCCCACTCCACGATGGTGCAGTAATCCTCGCACATAACCGTCTGGCTGCTGCTGCCTGTCAGTTGCCACTGGCTGAGGCGCCGCAGGGGGCCAGTGCGTATGGCATGAGGCATCGAGCAGCGTTGGGTATCACTGAAGAAACTGATGCTGTTGTCGTTATTGTCAGTGAGGAAACAGGCCGGATTTCCCTTGCTTATGGCGGGCAACTGGAAACAGTTTCCCGCGACATGCTTGCCAGGCGACTGGTGGCTGCCTTACAGGGGCAGGTGAAACTAAGGGCTGCGGCTTGAGAAAGCGCTAATCATGTTCGATCGATTTATCATGACTCCGATTATCGCCCTGGGCCTGGCATTCCTGGTCTGGGTCTACATTCGCAGTCGAGATCAGGAAGTGCAGTCGTACCAGATTCCCGTGGAAGTCTCACTCGATCCGCAGCATCAGGATCGGTACAGCTTTGTGAGCAAACTCGACAACCTGACGGTTCGCGTGAAGTTTTTCGGCTTACCCAGCCGTTTGCGTGAAGTGAAGGAACTCGCGGAGGCTCGGTCGCTGGTGCTTCGTCGCATTGTCCGCGTTCCAACCGAAATTGATCAACGGCAAGACGATGAGTACACGGAGACGTTTCAGTTGGATGCCGCATCCTTATCCCTTCCACTGGGTGTGCATGCGGATATCAATCCTGTGGAAGGACGATTACAGGTCAAACTGCAACGCATGATGGAACGCACCGTGGGATTGCTTCCCATGGTGACAACTGGCAGTGAACAATATGTTGTCGAAAACATTCGTCTGGAACCAGCTACCGTTAAGGTATTTGGCCCTAAGAGTGTGGTTGATCAACTGACGCAGTTGTCTTTGGAAACCTGGCAACCACGATTACCAGGTGGTTTGACCATGACGGAAGAAGATGTTGCTGGCACCATTCGGCTGCCTACCAGGATCAAGCAGGATCTCGTTCGCATCACGCCTGATAAAGTTGAAATCAAAGCCAGGCTGAAGCCGGCGCTGCGTGTTTATGAACTCACCGATGTACCTATCTCGTTCCTGTGCCCGGCAAACTTTCCCTATCGACCTTTGTTCACTGCTGATCGGCAGGGGACCATTCCAGTGTTGAAAATCCGCGGGCCTCTTAATCGCAGTCCGGAAGTAAGAGCCTACATCGATCTCTCCACGCGGCCTAACTTGAAGCCGGGACAATATCCAGACGAAGTCATTCTGATCGACTTGCCCAATGGGTACTATCTCGCCCAGGATCCACCCAGGCTTTCAGCATTCAAGCTGGAACTGCTCGAATCCTCAAGGGGCATAGGGCCCTGATCATAACTGTTGTCTCAGCACTTGCAGCGAATGCTGCAACTCAGCCTTCCATGCCCTGAGCAGTTGTTGCTGTTGTTGCTGGAGTTTACTCTTTGGCAACGGTGTTGCTTTCAGCAGTGGGCTACCTGGTTCCTGAATCAGAGCGATGGCACCCTGGCTCACAACAGGCTTGGCCACACTTGGCTTTTGTGCAGTCTGACGAACTTTCTGCAACAATCCCTGTACCAGATCCGTTGAGTTTGTTCGAGTGGGTGAATTCAGGCTGCTCGAACCAGCGTTGCCTGAAAACGTAATTGACCAGTTATGTAACGTGCCTGAATCGCCTTTGACTTTATCTTCGATGATCAGATACCAGGTGCCCAGTGTGGTTTGTCCTTGCAAAGCCGTGAGCGATTGCTCAGGACGGAATGAACCTGCAAACAACCCAGTACCCTGCAGAATCGACTTGGTTGCTGATGAATCAAAGATCGTGTTGTTGTAACCTTTGCCACCGCCACCTCGACGGTTAGCCAGCAGGATTTCAGTACCCTGTGGCGAACACAGCTTGATCACCAGGTCTGACATCCAGCCGTGCGAGACATTGATCTGTACCTGCACTGCACCAACCAGTGAAGCATCAGGCACTGTTAGCGGATACTGATTATTGCTGTAATCAATAATGGAGCCAGGCATGTTAGCGCCTGAGTATTGATTCGTGGCAGTGTAATTGACCGAACCACCATAGTAATCGCCTGGCACTTCGCCATTGCTGCCGTTGTTGTTCTGGTTCAGTGTATTACCAGCCTGATCCAGAATGCCAATACCTAGGGTGATGGCATAGTTGCCCGTCTGCGATTGTGGTGCAAAGAGTACATCGAATTGCGTCGTGCTGCCATTCACTGCCTGGATACCGGTTGGTGTGATGCTTCCACCAGGGCCGTTCAGTTGAACAATATCAGTCAAATCAAAAGTATTCGCAGCTATCGGCTCACTGAAACTGACACGGATTCCATTCAGGCGATTATTGCCGGTGATCGCTGCAATGCCCGTCACTCGTGCCCCTTGAGTATCTGCAGGTGGTGGTGGGCCAGGGTCAGGCGGAGTGGTGGGTGTAAGAGCCTTGCCCAGGTTCAATCTTCCACCGGGTATCTTGGTGATGGTCGAAAGTTTATCTGCAGTGCTGACAACCTGTTGAATCACCTGGTTGGCTGACCAGTTCGGGTTCATATCGCGAACCAATGCGATGGCACCGGTTACAAACGGCGTCGCCATCGAGGTGCCACTGAGATAACCATAGCGATTCCCAGGCAACGTGCTGTAAATGCTGGCTCCTGGAGCTGCGATATCCACCGTCGTGCCAAAATTCGACCAACTGGCTAAACGATTCGTGCTGTCGAGACCTGCCACTGCAACCACATTGTCGAGATTGTAACTGGCGGGATAAACCTTGCTGGTATCAATGTTCTTGCCTGAATTTCCCGCTGCTGCGACATAGATATGTCCAGCAAGTCCGGCATTACGAATGCCCGCTTCTAACATCGAATCATAGACGGATGAAGTCCACGAATTATTGGAAATCGTTGCACCCATCTGCACGGCATAATTCAAAGCACGCAGTGCATTGCTCGTCGAACCACGTCCTGAATTATCCAGGAACCGCAGTGCCATGATTTGTACATTCCAGTTCACGCCCACCACGCCGGTGCCATTGTTACCAGCGGCTCCAATGATGCCAGCGACATGGGTGCCATGTCCATGTCCATCCATCGGGTTGCCATTGTTGCTGACGAAGTTGTATCCAAAGACATCGTCGACGAAACCATTGCCATCATCATCGACGCCGTTGCCAGCTATTTCATTGGTGTTTCGCCACATGTTGCCTGCAAGATCGGGATGATTGTAATCCACTCCCGTATCAATCACTGCAACGATGGTATGGCCCGAACCGGTGCTGATATCCCATGCTGCGGGACCATTGATGGAAGCAGTCGAGCTAACATACGCCCATTGGTTGTTGTAAAGCGAATCATTGGGCAGGGCATCAGCCTGGAAGATGTAATCAGGCTGAACTGCTTGAACTAGCGCACTGGCACTGTAGGCATCGAGAGCATCACTCAGGGTATACCCAGCGTTCACTTCAACTTCATACAGCCCAGGCACCAGGCTCAGTGAACTGGCCAGAGTAGTGCCGGGCAATGCCTGAGGTAACGCATCAGGTTTGAACTGCACCAGCAGATGATCGGGCCGATAATCGCTGGCCGCCAGGTTGGCCAGCAGGCTCGCATCAGGTTGCAATCGGTCTTCCAGAACCTCGACATAGAGCCGCTGTGAAAGCGAAACTTGACGTGGCGTTCGCATGCCCGTCTCCCTGATTCATCAAGATGGTTGAACAGGGGAGCATTGCACGCATGTGTAATCATGGCCAACGACTAAGCCGCAAATAACACCCTTTCGGCTTATGCCGAAGTTGCATCCTAGGGAACATGACAGTATGAAGCGTCACGCAAGGCCTGCGGATTGAGTTTGTGCTGTGGAGAATGTGGAATAGGCTGAGCGGTCCACAAAAGAAATGACGGGAAGCGGGAATTTGGGTTCAAGTCTTCATGGTACTTTGCAGCATCTCACCTTTCATCCCATATCTATCTGCTGTACGATAGCAGGGCTTTACTGCCCGCCACGGATGGAGTTGATCATGATTCGGAAGAATTCACGCCTTGCTACGCTTCAGCTTTTCATCTGCGTTTCAAGTCTGACGGCCCAATCAGAACCTACTGTCACAGTATTTCCAACGCTGGCACCCAATGTCTTTGGCTCGCCTTCCTTTTCGCCATGGGAAAGTAATTCTCTCAGTGCTTTACAGAGTGGGGCCACCACCGCGGGTGATCCATCGATACCCAGCTATTACGAACAGATTGCCAACGGTGCAGTAATCCCGGCGTGGCTGGCGTCCGATTTTCCAAGCTGGAAGCTACAGGCGAATCCCGGTGCAGTCTTCGGACCTGCCTTTGCCAGTGAGTTGGGAAACCGTCTTTATTTCAACCTGCACATTGTGGGCAACGGTACCGAATTCAGCTTGTCGCAGGTCAGTTTCCAGGCAACCAGTTCCGATCCAGGCAACTTCCTGGGGTTCAGCGTTGCCGCTGGCACTTACAACTACAGTAATGCCTTTGTGGGGCTGAACTATGGCCCTGATAATACCAAAGGTACTGGTGATGATTTCTTCGTTACCAGCGGACTGAACACACAATTGGTAGATGAACTGTTTGCCCGAGGTTCAGGCAATGCTCCAACCGTGCTGTCCAGCGATCCGGGCGTAACCGATGATGAAAGAATCAGCAATGCGCTTGCTGGCCTGCCCAGCTCATTTATCTTCCAAGGCGACTATCTGCTCAGTACCAGTGGTGGCGATGTCAATGGGAGCGCGTTTGTGGTGGTCAGTGTGCCAGAACCATCAACGGTAATCATGGCATGCGTAGGAGGTGCCGGGCTGGTATTAGTAGGCATGAAGCTAAAGAAACGACGACGACGGAAGATGAGAGCTGCAAAGACCAGTCAGGCATAGTCATGAAAACAAGCCGGGCTGCATCGGCAGACCGGCTTGGGGCGAATTTCAAATTGTAAGCAGTCGATTACTGCAAACCGCCGTGAATACGTTCTGGAGTCAAGTGGCTTGGCTGGTCGATCATCCAGAAGCGACGCCACTCCAGACGAGCCTGGCGTAAGTCTTCTGACTGATTCAACAGCTCCTGCATGCGGAGATTGGGATCTGATGAATACATGTTCAGAGGGACACAGCCTGTGCCACTGGCTACTACACACCCGAGCATGGCTGCGATAATGAGCCGACGCATGTCCTGAATCCCCCTCGACGTAGGTCAATAATGAAGCAATTGCTCCATCATGTACTGGAGTGAGTATCGGATGTAGTGGTTACGGGACTTGAGTCGTACTGTAACGATCAGCAAAAGAATAGCGATTTGGCGGATAGTAACAATTACAATGCCGGGGTTTTGGCTGTTTCAATGCTGGTTGAAGCTTCAGGGGCTTCGTCCTCATCATCGGTGTCGCCAGGCCGCAAGGGCGGTGCATCAGTGATTTTGTGAACCAGTTCTTCCATTCGCTTGCCGGGCTTAAAGGTCACAACATTCTTTGGTGGTACATCAACACGTTCACCAGTACGCGGGTTCCTGGCTTTGCGGGCTGCCCGCTGTTTTACTTCAAAAACACCAAAATTTCGCAGTTCTATTCGGTGGTCTTCACTGGAAATGAGAGTATCGATGATGGCATCAAATGTCAGTTGGACAATTTCCTTGGTCTTGAGTTGTGTCAGACCGAGCAGATCAGCAATATCCTTGACGATCTCTTTTTTGGTCACGTGCTGCTCCTTGTCGCTGAACACAACCTTGGAAACACCAAGCAGTGTGAATTGATGAAAGTCTAGTAACATCAATAACTAATGTCAATCATTGTTCTGAGGCAGAGTGGTACTTACGGCGATTAATCATCTTTGAAGATGACATAAAAATCATCAAATGCACGATATTTCTGCCATTGCAGCAGCGAGTTTGGCCTATAACAGTGGTATATGTCAGCCCTGTTGCTTCTCTTCATTGTCTACAGCATCAAGTCATGAAAAACGTCGTTATTACCGGGGGTTGCGGGTTTATCGGTTCCAACCTGATTCGCTGGCTGCTCGAACACCGTAAAGATTGGAACATCATCAACTTAGATAAACTCACGTATGCAGGTAATCTGGAGAATCTTGCGGGGATCAGCTCCACTCGCTACCAGTTTGTGCATGGCGACATTACTGATAAGGCCTGTGTGCAACGGGTGATTCAGCCTGGAACGCACTATATCATGCATCTGGCGGCAGAGAGCCACGTAGACCGTAGCATCATGGATGCCGGGCCGTTCATCAATACGAACGTCGTGGGTACCCAGGTGCTGCTCGATGTTAGCCGGGCTGCAGGTGTGCAGCGATACGTTCAGGTTTCAACCGATGAAGTGTATGGCAGCCTTGGTGCCACGGGCCTGTTTACGGAAGAAACGCCGCTCAGCCCCAATAGTCCCTACTCAGCAAGCAAGGCATCTGCAGACCTGCTGGTTCGCAGCTACCACCATACCTATGACATGGATGCAGTTACCACCCGATGTTCCAACAACTATGGCCCATATCAGTTTCCTGAGAAATTGATTCCGCTGTTTGTTTCCAATTTGATGAACGACCAGCAGGTGCCTGTTTATGGGGATGGTCAGCAGGTACGCGACTGGATTCACGTGGAAGATCATTGCCGGGGCATTGTTGCAGCGTGTGAAAAAGGTAAAGCTGGCGAAGTGTATAACTTTGGCGGCGAAGCGGAACGTACCAACATGCAACTGACACGTCGGCTGCTGGAGATTTTGAAGAAGCCCGATTCGCTGATCAAGTATGTTGCAGATCGCCCTGGGCATGATCGCCGTTATGCGATTGATTGCACCAAGGCCAAGAAAGAACTAGGCTGGAAACCTGAAGTTACATTTGAAGATGGCCTGGCGCGCACGGTTGAGTGGTATCAGCAAAATGCCTCGTGGGTGGAACGCATTCGCAGCGGTGCGTACCGGGAGTATTATCTGAAGCAATATGGCGGAAGATAGGGGCAGGGGACATCAATGAGGCAGGAGCAAATCTACTTCTTGATATGGGTTGGTTTATTGCGCAAACTGATATAGTAAGTCAGCGACAGAGTCAGAAAGCCCGCGACGCCAAGCCAACGCATCGGCCCTATGGCAAAGATCACCGCAGCGTTAAACCACATGAACAAGAAGAAAAGATGCAGTGACAAAGTAATCCATTGGCTGCGATGCAGATAACTTTGCGGCCTGATCGACCACCAAATGGCATCCAGCAGCCAGAGTGCCAGCAACAGATAGTTCAGATAGATACCTTTGCCCACGCCGCCTTGTTTTTTGGTAGCCTGCCAGGCAGCATCATGCGACCAGCGATGCACCAGATGAAATGCCAATGTAACATGGATGGCAAAGACTAAGGCGGCAAAGTTCCATAGCAAGCGTGCCCATGGCCAAGCTTTGCCATACAGTTGCATCAATATCGAAGAACAGTAGAACACGAAACTGAGCCAGGCTGTCCCACGTACCAGTAATTCGTCCATTAATCGGTTTCCAACCAGTTCGGGCCGATACTGGCATCCACCTCGACTGGCACATCCAACGGCATGGCGTGAATCATCTCATGTACGACCAGTTCTTTGACATGGTCGAGCACTCCATTTTCGGCTTCCAGCACCAGTTCATCGTGAATCTGGAGCAAGATGTATGCAGGCAATGCTTCCTTCTTCAATCGGCTATGGATGTTCAGCATGGCAAATTTCATCAGATCAGCTGCTGAACCTTGGATGACAGTGTTGATGGCTTCCCGTTCGGGCTGGTTACGGTTCTTGTAACTTGAGTTGGCACGGATGCCGGTGATCTCGCGGCGTCGCCCAGCCAGCGTGGTGACAAAACCATTCTGCCTGGCATCGGTGAGTACCTTATCCTGAAAACTGACGACGCCGGGGTACTTGGCAAAGTAGCTGTCAATGAAATCGGTTGCCTCTTCGCGTGAGATGCCCAAGGTGTTGGAAAGACCGTATGGACTCAGCCCGTAGAGTACGCCGAAGTTCACCACCTTGGCGACACGACGTTGTTCAGAAGTAACCTGTTCTTCTGGAACGCCAAACACCTGTCCCGCTACGAAAGAGTGAATATCCTTGCGGTCCTGAAAGGCCTGTTTCAGGGCAAAATCCTGCGATAGATGTGCAAAGACCCGCAGTTCAATCTGTGAGTAATCGGCCGTGATCAGTTGGCACCCGGGACTGGAGATGAAAGCCTTGCGAATCTGCCTGCCCTGGTCTGTTCGCATCGGAATGTTCTGCAGATTGGGATTGCTGCTGCTGAGCCTTCCGGTAGCAGCCACTGTTTGATTAAACAGGCAATGCAGCCGCTGGGTATTGCTGTCGACCTGAGCAGGTAAGGCATCAAGATAAGTTCCCTTGAGCTTGGTAAGTTGCCGATAGGCAATCATGCAGCGAGGCAATTCATGCCCCTGGGCAGCGAGTTCTTCCAGCACCTCCTGACTGGTGGAAGCCTCACCCGTTTGGGCAGTTTTCTTTCCCTGAGGCAGCTTGAGTTCGCTGAACATTACTTCGCGCAGCTGCAGAGGCGAATCGATATTGAACTTTCTGCCTGCCAATTGATAAATCTGTTCCTGCAGTTGCTGAATTTGCTGACTGAATTCCTGCGAAAGATTCTTGAGCAATTGGACATCGAGGCATACGCCCCGCTCTTCCATGTCCATAAGGACAGATACCAGCGGAATTTCCAGATCGCGATACACCGGCATCAACTGTTTCTGCTCCATCTCTTTTTCGAGCAGTTCACACAGGCGTAAGGCAATATCTACTTCTTCCGCTGCATAGGGTATGACATCGGCAGTGCTGATGCTGCTGAGTGGTTTCTGTTGTTTGCCTTCACCGAGAATGTTTGACCACGGAGCAGGATCGTGATCGAGATGTCGACGTGAAAGATCAGCCAGGTGGTGAGTGCGCTCACCAGCCGAAAGCAGATAGCTGGCGAGCATGGGATCGCCTGCAACGCCCTGTACTTGTATGCCACGAGCGAGCAGTACTGCCAGGTCAAACTTGATGTTATAATTCAGCTTCTGTACTTCGGAATTTTCCAGAATCGGCTTCAGCTTCTTGAGCACATCTGGCTCATCAAGATGTTTCTGCTTTTCGGGCGATATCAGCGGCAGGTAAGCTGCTTCGCCTGCTTTCCAGGTAATGGAGATGCCGACTATTTCGGTCTGCCTGGGGTTGCTGCTGGTGGTAAGTAAATCGATAGCTACCCTGTTTTGCTGCCTCAGTTCAGTCATGAAGCTGGTGAGCCTGGGCGGCGTGTCGATCAGTTGATAATTACTCTCCCAGGATTTCTCCTCCAGGAACAGGCCTTGCGGATCGATGTTGACTACCTGATCATCGTCATCGCCCATGTCGAAGAGCATGCGTTGCTTTTTAACTTTCGCCATCTTCTTCGCGACTTCGGCACGAAGCTCGACGGCATGCCTGTTGAAACCCTGCTCCGCATAAAACGCCAAAAGTGCCTTGGCGTCAGGTTCCTGCAGTTTCCAATGATCCCATTCGATCTGCAGATTGACATGAGTATCGAGTTTTACCAGTTTTCGGGAAAGTTCCAGAACATTCTTATGTTGCTCCAGGTTCTCTTTTATTTTGCTTTTCTTCATGGCAGGCAGAGCAGCGAAAATGCCCTGCACGGTCTGATGCTCCTGCAATAGCTTGGCTGCCGTTTTCACGCCAATGCCCGGTATGCCCGGCACATTATCGACGCTGTCACCGGTCAGGGAGAGAAGATCAATAACCTGTTCCGGTGTGATGCCCCAGTCATCCATCAGTTCCTTTTTGCCAAACATCATATCCTTGCGGGCGTTGTAAAGAAAAACCTTGTCGGTAATCAATTGCCTGCAATCCTTGTCACTGGTGCAGATAGCGACTTCGAAGCCTTTTTCAGCAAATGCTACCGCCAGAGTTGCCAACACATCATCTGCTTCAAAACCACTGACTTCGACTGCTGGAATACGCATGGCTTTGAGCAGCTGCTTGATACCCTGCAGTTGGCCATAAAGGTCCTGAGGCATGGGAGTGCGATGAGCTTTGTATTCATCATAAAGATGATCGCGAAAAGTGGGGCCGGGCGGATCGAACACGCAGATGAGGTAGTCCGGGTTCCGCTTCCGCAACCGGTTCAAATCGTTAGCAAAGCCATAAATGGCATTGGTGGGTTGACCAGCCGGGCCAGTCATCATCGGCACCGCATGAAAGACCTGATAGATCAGGGAATGAGAATCAATGAGGTAGACCAAGTGCTATCCTTGCTGGCAAAGCAGTCAGATTTGTTATCAGAAACCCTTCATCATCAGATTTTATATGGGAGATTCTCTCGACATAGAGTCAGAAGCTGGTCAGAATAAAACCATCTTTGGAGTTAAATTGATGAAACGCCTGCAACCGCGTGCCGCATTTACTCTCATCGAACTGCTCGTAGTCATTGCGATTATCAGCCTGCTGATGGCCCTGCTGTTACCCGCCATTCAAAAGGTACGTGCCGCTGCTGACAAGATGCTATGTGCCAGCAACATGAGACAACAGGGGATTGCTCTGCATCATTTCCATAACGACTATAACGTATTTCCTGCATCGGGATGGACCAAGGCGGGTCCGGGCAATCCTGCTGGCAAATATGTTGGCTGGCGGGCTGTGCTCACTCCATACATCGAACAGGATAATATCCGCAAACAGTACGATCTCAATGTACATTGGTGGCAAAACCCCAACCTGACGCTGGCGGCTACTCCCATCAAAATTTATCTGTGCCCCTCAACTCCTGTCCGTGCCGTAGTCACGAGCGCGGTAGCTAAATCACCACGACCTGCCCTTACCTTTACGTTACCACCAGAACCAACCGATTATGAAGCCATCATGGGCGTGCAGGCCAGCATCAACCCCGCCTTGTATGGCACCGCGAGTGCCAATCGCTCGGTGATGTTCCGCGATTCAGCAATCCCACTGCCTCGCATTTACGATGGCAGCCACACGACAATCATCGTAGTGGAATGTGCAGCCCGCCCATTAACTTACCGAGGCAGAGTTCAACGAGCTGACATTCCCAATGATCAAGGAATTTGCTGGGCAGACAGCGAAGGTGCATTCAGCCTGGATGGCGCCAACGAAGATGGTTCATTGACCGGTCAAGGCCCCGTGCTTACTCCGAAAGCCATCAATGCCACCAACTACAACGAGCCCTACAGCTTCCATACACAGGGTGCCAACTTTCTATTCGCTGATGGTCACGTTCAGTTTCTGAATGAACGAATCAACCTGGAAGTGTTTGCTGCCCTTTGCACCCGGCAGGCTGGGGAAGTCTCGGTGCTCGATTAATTCGTCTCTTCCCAGACGTCCTCGCTGGCAAAGTACCTCGCTCGCGCTTCCACCTGGCCATTACGCAGTGCTTCCAGAAGATCAGTCTGGTCGCGGATGGCATGGGGAAAGACCGAATAACAATTCGCCACTTTTTCAATGACATGGGCATCACTATTGCCCAGCGCTGCCCACGGAGCAGGATGATCGCTCCAGCAAGCCCTGGCTTTCGTTCGGCAATGATCATCCATGTTGGATGACATCACCTCCAGGCCGTCAAGCAATGGTTCCTGGTTCATGATGGAATCGAAATCCTGCCCCCAGCGATAAGGGTGGGCAGCAAACACCGCACCACCCTGGGCATGTACTTCCCGACAAAGATCTTTCAATGGAATGCCTTTCGGCAATCTCATTGGATCGTACACGCCGTAACAGAGAAAGTGTCCTTCCGCAGCAGAAACTTCAATGCCTGCATAGACTTGAACCAGCGGTGTGGCAGCACGAAGTTCATCAAGTTCAGCTTCTGTCCACAGCCAGTCATGTTCGGTAATGACAACGCCGGTGAGTCCCAGTTCGCCTGCACGACGTACCAGCGCAAAGGGATTGATGACACTGTCGGGTGAGTGCCGACTGGTGTGCACATGCATATCAAAAGCAACAAGCGGCTTGCTCAAGGAGTGGAGCCCGGAAAGGGACTTGTTATCAGTTTCGCAACTACTTCATTATTATGAATTCGCAATGGGCTGACGTACCAGAAGTGGTGGCATTACTTTTTCCACATCACTGACAGATTTATGCTGGCAGTAGTAACGTCGGGCCTCCTGCAAAAACCGGAGTACCTGGGGCAGTTGCCAATCGGCATATGTCCACGGACGTGGTTCAAACTGGCGATCATGGTAACGCAGCGTTACTTCAGCAAAGATGCCGCCATGCAGATAGATGCGATGGGCCTGATCCTTGGTGGTAGCCAGCATGAACTTGCCGAGCGTGAGAAATCCGGGATCGAGGTTGAGAGGCCGTTCGATGTCGAATTGCCTGGATTGCTGAATCTCGCGTTCCATCTCGATGGTTTTACGCTTGATGGCAGCAAGCTGGTCAGGTTCATGCAACGAATGAAACGCCCAGTATCGCTTGAGTAAATCAGTACCCATCGTTGGGGCGTAATAGTCCGTTTGTCGAAATTCTATGGTAGGACCACTCACCGCAACTGTGCCGAATGCCTGGATCAGCCTGGGCTCAATGGCATCCAGCAATTCGCGGTGCTTGCTGAATCCCGCAATTACCAGCATGACAGGTTCTATACGACCGAGGGTTTGCATAATTCAATAGTGGTTAAGTAGCTAAGCAAAGAGAAAAGAAACAGAATTCTCTATATTCTAGCTACTTGCTACTAGCTACTTGCTTCCATCAGTATCATACGAGAGCAACTTGAGAATCAATGTGGGAAAGTGGTAGAACGCTACATGAATGAATCAGCGCAGAATCCGCACGCTCAACAGCTTCAAACCAGAATTGATAGCCGCCAGGCTCTGGTTGGTATCATCGGGCTCGGTTACGTGGGACTGCCTTTAGCCCAGGCATTTACCACGGGAGGATACCGCGTACTGGGCTTCGATATTGATACTCGCAAAGTGGAGAAGATCGCCCGGGGTGAAAGCTACATCGGCCACATCAATAATGACACCATCGCTGACATGGTGAAGAAAGGATTCTCCGCAACTACTGATTTCTCCCGCCTCCAAGAAGCAGACGCGGTGCTCATCTGTGTTCCCACGCCGTTAACCGCTGCCCGCGAGCCCGATTTGACTTACGTGGAAAACTCGGCAATAGCCATTGCAGATACGTTACGCCCCGGCCAACTGATTGTACTGGAAAGTACCACCTACCCCGGCACCACCCGCCGGGTGGTTTGCCCCATCCTTGAACAAGCTGGACTCAAATGCGGAAAGGATTTCTTCCTTGCTTTCAGCCCGGAACGCGAAGACCCAGGCAACAAGAGTTTCTCGGCTCCCACCATCCCCAAGGTGGTCGGTGGCATTGATGCCATCAGTGGCCAACTCGCCAACCTGCTCTATTCGCATGCCGTCAAGAAAACGGTACCCGTCAGCAGTGCGGAAATTGCTGAAGCGAGCAAGATTCTGGAGAACACCTACCGTGCTGTGAACATTGCTTTGGTAAATGAACTGAAAATGCTCTACGACCGCATGGGCATTGATGTGTGGGAGGTGATTGAAGCAGCCAAAACCAAACCATTTGGCTACCAGGCGTTTTACCCCGGTCCTGGTCTGGGTGGACACTGTATCCCTATCGATCCGTTCTACCTGACCTGGGTAGCCCGCGAGTATGGCTTATCCACCAGGTTCATCGAACTGGCTGGCGAAATCAACACCAGCATGCCTCACTATGTCATCGAGCGGCTAGGCAACGCACTGAACGACCGCACCAAGCCCATCCGCAGCAGCAGGATTCTGATGCTCGGCATGGCTTACAAGAAAGACATCGACGATCCGCGTGAATCGCCTGGCTTCGAGATTATGGAACTGCTGCTCCAGAAAGGCGCACAGGTCAGTTACAACGATCCGCATATTCCCGACCTGCCATCCATGCGGCACTATCCGGGCTTGAAGATGAAGAGTACTCCTTTGTCTGCAGAGATGTTGCGTAGTCAGGATGCCGTCTTGATTGTCACCGATCATAGTGCATACGACTGGAACATGATTGTCGAACATGCCTCACTGGTCATTGATACCCGCAATGCGTGCAAGGATGTGAAGAGCCGCGAGAATATCATCAAGGCTTAGGTGCCTCCATGATCCGGTTCTTCATCCGCGCCGACTGCACCGAAAGCAGCTTGTATGAATCTACCGTAAACTGTTTGCTTTTTTCGTGCTCCGTTTTGAGCGAATCCTTTTCCTGATAACTGGTAATGGTATAGTTCAGGAACTCGCCCTGTCGCTCGTAAGTGACATGGAGAAGTGATTGTCCGGTTTTGAACAGGCAGAACAGTTTGTTGTCGATCAATGTCATTTTCATCCGTATGCCCGACTTTTCATCGAGTTCGAACTGTCCATCAGGCATGGAGACCATTTCATAAGGTCGAACGCTTTTCTTGTCTCCGTCACCATAAGTAATGTGCCAGGTGAAACGAGTAGCATCGGGCAATGGCTTGATCGAAATGGAAATGGGCACTTCGTTTTTCGGTTT
Organism: Planctomycetia bacterium; assembly: GCA_016795155.1. Lineage (NCBI taxonomy): Bacteria > Pseudomonadati > Planctomycetota > Planctomycetia > Planctomycetia bacterium. The sequence continues at coordinate 25,294 of JAEUIE010000032.1, forward strand.
GCTTGGCGATTGGATTATCAGAGTGCCTTGCCAGTAACCATGCCATTTTGAAAGAAGTGATTCCGGTGCTGTGGGGAGCAGTAAGCCGACAGCAATGAGCAGTGATGCAGACATGGCAACCTCGATCATGAATTTGAAATGAAACAACTGACAGGACAGTTGCACAATTCCTATGCTTTATAAGTACCAACGCATTGTAAGTCTTGCCGGTCGGGTGCCACGGTTTGCGTGTACTCACGCTAACCATGCCCATTCACGGCATAGTTACGTTGCGGGTTTTCTTGACAAGCAAAGGAACCCTGCATGCGAATAGCCTCGATTACTGCCGGTGCGGGTGGCATGTATTGCGGTTCGTGCATGAAGGACAATGCATTGGCGATTGCTCTCAATGCCCTGGGTCATGATTGCCTGCTGATTCCATGCTACACACCCATTCGGTTGGATGAGCCGACCGCGAGTAATTCGCCAGTTTTCCTCAGCGGATTGACCATGTTTCTGCAACAGCAGTACGGCTGGGTACGAAACATCCCCCGCTTTGTTGCCCGCTGGCTGTCGTCTCCCTGGCTGCTTCACAAGGTCAGTGGCAGTGCCGTAAAAATCAATGCCAGTGACCTGGCACCCATGACACTGTCAGTGCTCAGAGGCATGGAAGGCAATCAGCGTTCCGAAGTAGCGCGTCTGTGCGACTGGCTGGAACGGGAAGTAAAGCCTGAAGTCATCCTCATGTCAAATGTATTATTATCCGGCATCATGCCTGAATTAAAACGCAGGCTGAATGTACCCATCGTAACGACACTGCAGGGTGACGATATTTTTCTGGAAGAGTTGCCAGTAGAATCCAGGCAGGAAGCGATTGAATTGATTCGTAGCAACTGTGCGTTGGCATCGGGTCATATTGCCACCAGTCGATATTATGCTGACTTCATGGCGGGCTACCTGGGTCTGCCTCGTGAACTGATTCATGTGGTTTACCCAGGCATCGAGATACAGCACTTCCATGCACCAGACGAGCCACGCAAGACGGAGAACAGTGTACTCACCATCGGCTACCTGGCCCGCATTGCTCCGGAGAAGGGGTTTCACGTACTGATCGATGCCTTGTGCAAATTACAGGCAATGCCCCATGTCCCTGCCTGGCGCTTCCAAGCGGCTGGCTATTGCGCCGGGTATCGCAAGGATTATCTCGAAGAGAACCGAAAGAAAGCAGAACAAGCAGGATGGGGCAACCGATTTGACTACATTGGCGAACCGGATCGAATGGATAAAGTCCGCTTTCTCAATCAACTGGATGTCTTCTCGGTGCCAACGACGTATCAGGAACCCAAGGGGCTATATCTGCTCGAGGCCTGGGCGTGCGGCGTGCCGGTGGTGCAACCAGCTCATGGTTCATTTCCCGAATTGATCCAGGCAACTTCAGGCGGAGTGCTGGTGCCTCAGGGCGATACCACGGCGCTGGCTGAGCAGATCGCGTTGCTACTTCGCAATACCGCAGAGCGGCATCGCATGGGGCAAGCGGCCAGACAGGTGGTAAGAAAACAGTTTTCATCCCAGGCGATGGCACAGGCAACTGTTGAGGTGTTGAACCGGGTGGTGGTTCGGGAGAATAGATAAGTTCAGGTCTGATTCGCCCCACGAGTCCACCTTGCGTCATTTTTCCATTCCGTATATGAATTGACGCAGGATTATGGCTTGCCGGTGTCCTCACTCTCATCTTGCCTACTCAAACTGCCTGGTCAGCGTATAATCTCCTAGTGTTATTGAGTTGCATCACAAGCAACTCTGCGTTTGCAAGGGGATCTATAAACCATGTACGAGCGTTTTACCGACCGTGCTCGAAAAGTAATGCAGCTTGCCAATCAGGAAGCCCAGCGCTTCAATCATGAATACATCGGCACCGAACACATCCTGCTCGGACTCGTCAAGGAAGGCTCAGGCGTCGCTGCCAATGTCCTCAAGAACCTCGACGTTGATCTTCGCAAGATTCGCCTGGAAGTCGAAAAGCTAGTCCAGTCCGGCCCCGATATGGTGACGATGGGCAAGCTGCCTCAGACACCACGGGCCAAGAAGGTTATCGAATATGCCATCGAAGAGGCTCGCAACCTCAGCCATAATTATGTAGGCACCGAACACCTGCTGCTCGGCCTGCTTCGTGAAGACGAAGGCGTCGCTGCCCAGGTGCTTCGCAACCTTGGCCTCAAGCTTGAAGACGTCCGTGAAGAAGTGCTTAATCTGCTTGGCCACAACCTCGAAGGCAACGGCGAATCGGGTGAGACCGCTGGCGCCGGCGTTGGCTCAGGCAGTGGTTCGGGAGGCGGATCAGGCAAAGGCAAACAAAGCCGCTCCAAGACCCCGGCACTCGATAGTTTTGGCCGCGACCTGACCGAACTAGCCCGTCAAACCAAACTCGATCCCGTGATCGGTCGCTCAAACGAAATCGAACGTGTTATCCAGGTGCTCAGCCGACGTACCAAGAACAATCCCGTTCTCCTCGGTGAAGCAGGTGTTGGCAAAACGGCCATCGTCGAAGGCCTGGCCCAGATGATCATCGAAGGCAACGTGCCCGAACTGCTGCGTGACCGCCGTATTGTCGTCCTTGACTTGGCCATGATGGTAGCAGGCACCAAGTATCGTGGCCAGTTCGAAGAACGTATCAAAGCCGTCATGAACGAAGTGCGACGTGCCAAGAACACGATTCTCTTTATTGATGAGCTTCACACCCTGGTTGGTGCTGGCGGCGCTGAAGGCGCCATCGATGCCAGCAACGTGCTGAAGCCTGCTTTGGCTCGTGGCGAAATCCAGTGCATCGGCGCTACCACGCTCGATGAGTTCCGCAAATACATCGAAAAGGACGGCGCTCTGGAACGCCGCTTCCAGCAGATCATCGTCAATCCGCCGAGCAAGAAGGAAGCGGTTGAGATTCTGAAAGGTCTCCGCGACCGCTATGAATCACATCACCGCGTGCAGATCACTGACAAGGCTCTGGAAGCTGCAGTTGAACTATCTGATCGGTATATCACAGGCCGCTGCCTGCCCGATAAGGCCATCGATGTGATTGACGAAGCGGGTGCCCGTATTCGCCTGAAGGCGACTACTCGTCCGCCAGATTTGAAGGACATTGATTCCGATATCGAACGGCTCAATGCCGAGAAGGAAGCCGCCGTTGCTGAGCAGGACTTCGAGAAAGCCGCTCAATTGCGCGATCAAGCAGACAAGATCAAGAAGAAGAAGGAACAGATCACCAAGGAATGGCGAGAGAAAGCCAAGGAAGTGGATGGCGTGGTAGATGAGGAAGTCATTGCCGAGGTCGTCAGCAAGATGACCGGCGTGCCTCTCAAACGTCTCAGCGACGAAGAGACCAGCCGTCTCCTCAAGATGGAAGACGAGATCAAAAAGCGAGTTATTTCGCAGAGCGAAGCCATCGAGCGTATCAGTCGCGCGATTCGCCGCAGCCGGTCCGGCATCAAGGATCCTAAGCGTCCCATCGGCACCTTCATCTTCGCTGGCCCTACCGGTGTGGGTAAAACGCTGCTCGCCAAGCGTATCGCCGAGTTCATGTTTGGCAACGAGGAAGCCCTCGTTACCATCGACATGTCCGAATACATGGAAAAGCACAACGTCAGCCGTCTGATCGGCGCTCCGCCAGGCTTCGTCGGTTACGAAGAAGGCGGCCAGCTTACCGAGAAGATTCGCCGACGCCCTTACAGTGTGGTGCTGCTTGATGAAATTGAAAAGGCCCACCCCGATGTCTGGAACATGCTGCTCCAGATCATGGAAGAAGGCCGCCTGACTGACAGCTTTGGCCGAGTCGTTGATTTCAGAAACACCATTCTGATCATGACGACCAATGCCGGTGCTGAGGAAGTCACCAACAAGGCTGTATTCGGTCTGCATAAGAAGGACGAGAACTCTAACTACGAGAAGATGAAGGAAACGCTGAAGTCGGCTCTCGACCGCTACTTCCGCCCTGAGTTCCTGAATCGTCTTGACGATATCATCGTCTTCCGCCAGCTAACCAGGGAAGATCTGCAGAAGATCGTCGATATCGAACTGGAGAAGGTCTATAAGAGGCTGCTGGAAAAGGGCCTGACGCTGACCCTAAGCCCAGAAGCACGCGAGTACCTCATCGAGAAGGGCTTCAACGTCGAGTTCGGTGCCCGGCCTTTGCGTCGTGCCATCGAACATCTTCTTGAAGACCCGCTTTCGGAAGATATCCTCCGCGGAACCTTCCATGGCTACGATATCATTCGTGCCGAACTGGTCTCCGGCGAAGGCGCTTCAACCGAGAAGAAGATTACCTTCGTGCCCAGCAAGAAGGAACCGGTGGAAGTGGAGCCAGCCAGAGAAGAAGTCAAGGAAGACAAGCTGACCGGCGCAAGCAGCGGTTCCAATTAATCTTGAAGCCTGATGCAGGAACAAATAAAAGAGCATGGAGATTATCCTCCATGCTCTTTTTCCCTTTTGCGGAGTGCCACCCACGAATCCGTTCATCTCCATCAACAACCTGACCAAGCGGTTCGATGGTAAAACCATCCTGAACGATGTTTCACTCCGGGTGAAGAAAGGGCAGACCGTTTGCCTGCTGGGCCCTTCAGGCGGGGGTAAGTCGACGCTGCTCCGCTGTGTTAACGGTCTGAATACCTTCGATACTGGCAACATCACTATTGGTACACACCAACTGCAAGCTAATCAGTCGGGTGCACTCGATGCGGTTCGCCGTACAGTCGGCATGGTCTTTCAGGACTTCCGCCTGTTCCCTCATATGACAGCTTTGGAAAATGTGATGGAAGCGCCGTGTCGCGTGCTGAATACTCATGCGAAAGAAGCCCGGCAACGTGCCGAACAACTGCTCAGCGATGTCGGCCTGGCCGATCGCATGCAGCATTGGCCACATCAGCTTTCCGGCGGACAGCAGCAGCGGGTCGCCATCGCCCGGGCTTTGGCCATGAACCCCGAAGCGCTTCTTTGTGATGAAATCACCAGCGCACTCGATCCGGAACGCAAGCACGATGTGCTCGATGTCCTGGAAAAATTACAACACCGTGGACTGACTATTCTGATGGTTACTCACGAAATGGGCTTCGCTCGCAAAGCGGCTGATCATGTAGTCATCCTTGCTGATGGCAAGAACATAGAAGAAGGCTCGCCTGCCGAGGTCATCGACCGCCCGCAACACGAACGGACTAAACAATTCTTCGCTAAAGTGCTAGGGTAACGCAGAAGCCCACGAACTGCAGTTCGTGGGCTTGTTAAAGATAAAAAATGATCAGTTACGATTTTGCCTGTGCTTTCAATAAATCACGAATCTCCGTCAGCAATTCCTGATCCTTAGTCGGCGGCGGCGGTGCAGCAGCCTCTGCTTTCTTGGTTTTCATCACCCAGCCCAGGAATTTCACCACAAACAGGAACAGTGCCAAGGCTACAATCAGGAAACTGATCACGTCACCTATGAACAATCCATACGGGATGGTCTTTTCGCCGATGGTCAAGTCCCACTTTTCATAACTCTTGTCGCCCGGCATCACCAAGCTGATGAGAGGCATCAGCAGGTTTTTGACAAGCGAATCGATGATCTTGCCGAACGCTGCTCCGATCACCACGCCCACAGCCAGGTCGATGACGTTGCCTTTGAACGCAAATGCTTTGAATTCATCAAAGAGAGAAAAGGCTTTGCCGGCTCCACCGGTACCCAGCGATTTGATCTTATCCATCATGGCGTCAACTCCTCATGTGAAATGATGTGGGAGTATAGCCTTGTTGACACGATCAGGTCAATCGCATCACGGATAGAACGGAGCAGGGAAGTGATGGCCCAGTTCCACCACCTGGCGGTGAATATCTTTGCGGATCTTTTCATCATCGGGTGCAGACAGCACAGCCGATATCCAGTCAGCAATGCGTTCCATCTCATGCTGCTGCATGCCCCGTGTCGTGAGGGCAGGGGTGCCAATGCGAATACCTGATGGATCGAGCGGCGGGCGTGGATCATATGGAATCAGGTTCTTATTTACCGTGATGCCTGCATGATCGAGCGACTGCTCAGCAATCTTGCCCGTTACGCCGCCATACGTGGTGACATCGACCAGCATGAGATGGTTGTCGGTGCCGTCAGAAATAATTTTGAAGCCATGCTTCTTCAGCCGTTCACACATGGCCTGGGCATTGGCAATCACCTGCTTGGCATAAGCTGTGAAATCCAGTTGTAGAGCTTCGCCGAACGATACACTCTTGGCAGCAATCACGTGCATCAACGGTCCACCCTGTACACCCGGGAACACCGCGGAGTTGATTTTCTTTTCCCATTCGGGGGTGGTCAGAATCATGCCGCCTCGTGGGCCTCGCAAGGTCTTGTGCGTAGTGGTAGTGACGAAATCAGCGTAAGGCACCGGATCAGGATGCACTTTGGCTGCCACCAGCCCCGCGATGTGGGCCATGTCAACCATCATCAATGCGCCTGCTTCCTTGGCAATGCTCTGAAACTTGGGGAAATCAAAATGCCGTGAATAGGCGCTGGCACCAGCGATGATCAATTTCGGCTGATGTTCCTTTGCCAGCCGGGCCACCTGATCCATATCGATGCGATGCGTCGTCTGATCAACACCATAATGAACCACTTTGAAATATTTGCCGGAGAAGTTGAGCTTCATGCCGTGTGTCAGGTGTCCGCCATGGGCCAAATCGAGCCCCATGATGGTATCGCCAGGCTTCAGTGCTGCCAGGAATACCGCCATGTTTGCCTGAGCACCCGAGTGAGGCTGCACATTCACACACTGGGCACCAAACAGATTCTTCGCACGATCAATCGCGAGTTGTTCTACCTTGTCAACATGCTCGCAGCCGCCGTAGTAACGTTTACCTGGGTAGCCTTCCGCATATTTGTTGGTAAGCACGGTGCCCTGAGCCGCCATCACTGCCGAGGAGGTGTAGTTCTCCGAAGCGATCAGTTCCAGCCCTTCTTGTTGCCGACGCTGCTCGCCTGCAATCGCCTGCCAGACTTCGGGATCGTGCTGCGTGATGGGGTTCATGATACTGTCCTGCTCAAGTGGAGATATCGCGGTGTTACAGAGTGCTCTATCGCATACAATACGAGAGCAAGAAGCGAAGAACAGGAGAAACCGATGAACTGGCAAGGCAGAGTGGTAGCGATCCATATTGGCGAGAAAAGTCAGCCGCTAAAGGCTGTTAATCAGGTGGAAGCCCAGGCAGGTACCGGTTTGGTGGGCGACCGGTACGGTACCGGGGCAGGGACCTTCTCCACCAAAAAAGGCCCTGACCGCGAAATCACACTGATCGAAGAGGAAGCCCTGAAAGCTGTCGGACAAGAATATCAGGTCGAGATAACCTCAGCCGATGCTCGTCGTAATGTCACCACGCAAGGCGTACCGCTCAATCATCTCGTAGGCAAAACCTTCAAGATGGGCAACGTTGTCCTGAAAGGCATCCGCCTGTGCGAACCCTGCGGCCACCTCGAAAAATTGCTGAACAAAGGCGATATCAAAGACATGCTCCGCCATCGCGGCGGCCTCCGTGCCCAAATCCTCGAAAGCGGCACCATCCACCAGGGCGATACTGTCGAACCCCTCTCCTGATTTATCTACTTGCCACTTCTAAGCTGGCTTATGAAGATGAGTGAGAGCAATACATTTAGCCCCCGGCTCTTCAAGCCGGGGGCGTGTTCACGCGAAATCAAAAATCAGGACTCTGAATCATGGCATCAGCAGCAGACGTTAAGCAAATCCTCGAAGCCGGCGAAGGCATTGTCCGCCTCGCTCCCACCTGGGTGCCCCGCTCGTTCCTCACCCCTGGCCGCCGTTTGAAGCTGCATCCCGCTGACATCTACGCCCTCGGCGCCCACCGCGGCGGCATCGACGAACGCTGGTTCTCCAGCACCACTCCCGCCGCCAACGAAGGCGCTCCACCCGACGAAGGCTTGTCCTACATCGTTCAAGATGGCAAACGCCTCTTCACCCTGAAGGAGGCCATCGCCCTCGAAGGCAAACGCTTCATCGGCGAAGCGATGTGGAACAAGTACCAGCGCTGGCCCGTCTACAGCAAGTTCTTCGACAATATGGGCCCGATCCCTCACCACATGCACCAGAACGACGAGCAAGCAGCCCTCGTCGGTCAGCAAGGCAAGCCCGAATCGTACTACTTCCCCCCGCAGATGAACTCCATCGGCAACAACTTCCCCTACACCTTCATGGGCCTGGAGCCAGGCACCACCAAAGAAGACATCCGCCGCTGCCTGGAGAACTGGAACCAGGGCGACAATGGCATCCTCAACTTCAGCAAAGCCTACCGCCTGCAGCCCGGCACCGGCTGGCTCATCCCCCCCTGCGTCCTCCACGCCCCCGGCTCGCTCGTCACCTACGAACCCCAATGGGGCTCCGACGTCTTCGGCATGTACCAAAGCATGGTCGAAGGAAGAGTGGTGCCTTGGAGCCTGTTGGTGAAGGATGTGCCGCCCGCCAAACATAAAGACCTCGACTACCTCGTCGAACAACTCGACTGGGAGAAGAACGTCGATCCCAACTTCAAGAAGAACAACTACCTCGAACCCATCCCCGACGGCGACACAGCTTCAAGTGGCTACGTCGACAAATGGATCGTCTATGGCAAAGTGAACGGCAAAGAACTCTTCAGCGCGAAAGAACTTACCATCAACCCCGGCGTAAGAGTGACTATCAAAGACAATGGCTGCTACGGCCTGGTAGCAGTGCAGGGCAGCGGCCTGATTGGTTCGTTGTCGTTACAAACCCCCGCCATGATCCGCTTCGGCGAACTCACCGAAGACGAAGTCTTCGTCACCGCTGATAGAGCGAAAGCCGGCGTCACCTACTTCAACAACGGCAGCGAACCACTGGTGACGCTACGTTACTATGGGCCGGATGTGAACCCTAACATGCCACGGGGGTAATTAGGGGGATGCATGAACTATCAAGGAAATGCCAACCTTCTCTTTCGTTGGGGAGATACTTTAGAAAGAGCAATCCTGGCTGAAGCAGACTCCGATCCTCAACTCAAGTCTAGTCTGCTTCAAGTAGTTGATGTCTATGCGGATTTATGGGCAAGGCACATATTGCCTAGAAGAAACCCTATAGATCTTACTCGACTAGATAACTTGCATAGTGATTGGACGAGCTTTGCTGCAAGTCACTACACGGCATTTATCAAGTTTCATCTGACATGTTGCAAGGTCCGGACGATTTCTCAATGCGGCACGGATGCTCAACAGGGTTCCATCAATGCGGAATTGTTGCTCGATTTGCATGATGCAATTGCAAGCTTCTGGCAACACTGCGGCGCAGTCATCGACAACCTTGCTCAGTGCTTCGACAATTGTCCTGTCTTCAATTACAAGCCCGGCCAAGGAATGCAAGCAATACGAAGTGATTATCCGCTGTTGGACTTTGCTTATAATCGACGGACGCAGAGCATACACTTTTCAATAGTGCCAATCGGTTTTGATGACGGCATGCTCATCTTCAACAAGAATGACTACGCAACATGTGAAACTTCCTGGATCAGCAAGCCTGCTAACTCGGAGTTGGTTGACAACTACATAGAATCAAAATGGAGCGACATCGTATTTCAACTATTTAGCGTTTGGAAGAGGTTGCAATCGCAACTTCACGATCGTGATAGCAATCCTCCGAAAGCTCCTGAAGAACTATATGATGAAAAGTATAGAATGAACGATTCTTGTATGTTTGTTGGCTCTGGATCAGGCTGGAATATTGTTCAGTCTAACTCAACAAGGCACTCAGGTAATACCAGCGCACCATATTGGGTAAGTGGTACACAAGCCAACCAACCCCATTTTGCAACTTACCACCAATACTATGGTAGTGGAATGCGATAACCTGCACGCCTGGGTGCCATGCCCATCCTCCAGATGGGCATGGGAACTGAGAGCTCAACTCTGACAACGCTCATCCTTCGTAGACCTCATGCCCACCTTTGGGTGGGCATGGCTGGGTGGCACTGCTTTGAACTTCAATTGTCTGCTGTGGCACTGTTTTGTGTACTCACAAAGCAGTGCGAGACCACGCGAAGCCACCGCGTGACTTGCACTGCACTGGGAGTACCCAGTACAGTGCCACGAATCCATTGACGAATTCACTTGCTCTAGCAAATCACTTTGCTACCCTCGTGCCATGTTACCCCGACCACTTCAAAACCATGAAGCACTTCGAGATCGAGGGGCACGCCCACTTCCTCACCTTCTCGAACTATCGTCGCATCCCCATGCTCAGCAAAGAACGAACCTGCCACTGGTTCGTGGATGCCGTCGCCAAAGCTCGTGTCGAACAGGAGTTCGATGTATGGGCATGGGTTATCATGCCAGATCATGCCCATATGCTTATTTGGCCTCGTCGCCCCAAGTACAAAATGGGCCCTATCCTGCAAGCCATCAAGCAACCCATTGCCATTCGCGCGATCGGCCACCTGCGTCGTCATGCACCGAAGTTCCTGAACAAGCTGCGTGTCGTCAACAAGAATCGCACCTACCACCGCTTCTGGCAACCGGGCGGCGGCTTCGATGGCAATCAAGTAGAACCCGCAGCCATCCACGAGATCATCGAGTACATCCACAACAATCCCGTACGTGCCGGGTTGGTAGAAAAAGCGATCGACTGGAAGTACTCCAGCGCCCGTGATTGGGCCGGGTTCCCGAACGTGATTCTGCCCGTGGATCGCACCGTGCCCACCTGGCTCAACGGGAGATAATGATGTGGCACTGTTTTGTGTACTCACAAAGCAGTGTAAGACCACGCGATACCTTCGCGCGATCTTCACTGCACTCGGAGTACCGAGTACAGTGCCACGAACTGTGGCCGTGTTGCGTGTATCCGCAGAACAATCCTTTACTATTTTACCAACCGCCTTGCTCGAAAATCCTTAGCAGCTACCTCAGTGGCGCCCGCTATCCCATTGGCTCGGGTTTGTGTTTTCCCTGAAGTCCTAGTTGATCCGGGGGATGAAGAACTGAGCGACCAGTTCGTGGATCGACTTGGCATGCCACGGAGGTGCCCCACTTCGTGGGTAGCCGTATCGCCCATATTCTTTGATCGCGGAGGAGCTTTACGGTCATCAGCAGCCAGGCAACTGACAGAGAAAACGCAAACAGACAGGGTGAAAATGAACTGACGCATGGGATCTACTCGCTTTCATTGGGTATGAACTTGATTGAACCGTTGTGGTTCTTTCGAGAGCAGGTATCCACGCAAATGAATAGTCTTTCAAAGAAATTGATGTATGTGATCTGACGCTGCCAGGGGATAGCACTACTGGCTACTGTCCAAGATCGCTCCGGACTTTACTTTCGTTCCACATTTCCTGAAAGATCGTCTCGCACAGCGGATACCTGATGTAGAAGGAACTGATGTATCGGTTCCTCAGAACACCAATACGGGAGATACCCATGAACCTGCTCAAGTCGATCCTTACTGGTTTCGTACTCATGTCGCTAACCTCACTGGCTGTAGCCGATGGCCACCGGAAACATCTGACCAGCCGCAAGCCCACCATCCAGCGGCCAGCCGCGGGCCGCACCGAATCGGTGGATAAGAATGAAAGCTTGATGCTCAGAAAACGTCAGGACAAGGCCACGCCACTCAAACAGACAGGACAGCAGGCCAAGACGTCTCCCACCAGTCTGAAACCTCCCTCCAGCACCAAGCCAGCTTCAGGTATTATTGCGATACTCATCGGCCTATAAATAACCTCTTATTGCTTAACAAAACTGTAAACTGTGAAATCATCTGAAACAAGAATCACTTCAACCTTGAATAAATATGTAACGTGCCAGGGAGGTGAATGTCACTCATTCACCTCCGTACGGGGTCTACAACGGTCGCAAGTACTCCACGGAAAAGTCGACTACGAAAATTCCGTGGCACAACAATATTACTGATATTGTTGGTTCTTGTTGAATCTCGTCACAAACCGCATCTCCATCGGTATGGGGTTTGCCCGAACTGAAACGAGGTGCTCTATGCATACCACAACTGAACCGTTACTGGTGAACTCTATGACCCCGAGTCTGAGGTTTTATCAGAATATTTTGATGTGTATCTTTCTGTTTCTTTCGCTGATCTGTTTCGCGGGCTGGCTCTTCTGGTGCACTACGACAGATGACATCGAGTTCTCCCGGTTCATGGCATGGTTCTTCCTTGGAATGACCCTTGTTCAATTCTTGATGAGGCTGAGTTACAACGTCTCTTTCCTGATTGATGGCCACGGGCAGCGGGTAACACGCATCCGCCGACTCATGGGTTGGAAATGGACACGCGAGTTTCCGGCAGCCAACTACACCGCGGTGCAAATCTATTACGTTGAAGGCAGCGATCTCGATGGGTACTGTCTTCAACTCATCGGGAAAGAGCGACTACGACTGGTCTATACTCCCACCGAAGATGGATTGGTAGAACTGGCAGAGAAAATTGCAGCCATGTTGAAGTTGCCGTATCAACAGGACCATGGAGAACAGAATCAACTCTCAACCCGTTGTCAGGGAGATTCATGAGAATTCCGTGCTAAGTGTAATCGTCGCGAGTCTTCGTGGGATAATAGGAGTACGCCTTCGCCAGGGCATAACTACTGCAGTAAGTGGTCATGGTTATTTGCCTCTAACATCAATCAAGAATTCCTGAAAGATTCCAACTTCAATCTCCATTTCTTACTGTAGATGCAGTGCTGGGCCAACGCCAGCTGTGCCTAAATGTATCAGCAAGCTATCGAGAGGTTTTCATGAGTAATGCAACTGTTGTGCCCTCGAAGACGATACAACAGATCGCACATTTTCTGCAGACCGGGCCCATCCTGCAGAACTTCAACTTTCCCCGGTTGTGCTGGCCCAATGTTGCAGGCTATAAGCCGCGTGATTATGCGGAGATTGGCTCACTGATTGCCCAGGGGAAGATCCCCGTTGTGTTGAATGAAGGTGCAATTGACGGGGCCGCTGCGTTTTACCAACTGAAGGCCAACTGTCTGAACCTGACTGCAGCCACAGCTCCGTTGAACACGCCGCAACACTGGTCCACCATCGTGCATGAAGCAACTCATGCGATCCAGGATATGAAAAAATGGAAGTTAACCTTAGCAGAAATGGAAGCTGACGCCCATTTCGCCCAGGCTCTGTTTCTGCACTACAAGGGCAGCCAACTGAGTAGCGGGTACATGCAGAGCTTCGCTCTAGCCGCGAAGGATTTCGCCAAGGGAGATATAAGGGAATTCAAGAAGCGTACCAGCGCGATGATTGCCGATGTTGGTACTAAGTACAATGGAAAAGCCGGGTATGATAAACTCTTCATCAAGAGCCGCAACGATGGTATTTAACACCTGTTGCTGGGTAACTGTGGGTTACTGAACTATCTACTGTAGAGATGATGTCTTCCGCGTATCAATGGTGGATTGCGGGGAAAGAATATGAGTAGTGTACCTTGCAGAAATTGAACTAATTACAGACGGAGAAACTTCCCTACAGTCTCTTAAGCCTATTACAATCTCAGCCTTGCATACAATAAGAATATCTTTTAGGCTAAAGACATGAGTACATCACCCACAGCCGGAAATCGGCTCGCCGTTTCTGCTGCGCCTCCCAAATTTCCCAAAGACAGCGATTTTCAATCGGTACTCGTTCGCAGAGTACAGGATTACTTTTCCAGCACGGGCAGGTATCAGCGTGACTGCCCGCGAATGTATCTCAAGACAGCAATCATCCTGGCGACGTTTTTCAGTTCGTATATACTACTCGTCTTTTTTGCTACCAGTTGGTATTTCGTGTTGCCTTTGGCGATTATTCTGAGCCTGGCTGTTGCTGCCATCGGCTTCAACATTCAGCATGATGCTGGCCATCATGCCTATTCCAATTACGCGTGGATTAACAAAATCATGTCATGGACCATGGATATGGTGGGCGGCAGTTCTTACATGTGGCATTGGAAACACGGGGTGTTCCACCACACCTACACCAATATCTCCGGTCATGATACCGATATCGAACTTGGGTTTCTCGGCAGGCTGTCTCCTCATCAGAAACGTTACAGCTTTCATCGCTGGCAGCAGTACTACCTCTGGCCTCTTTACGGATTTGTCGTATTCAAGTGGCATCTTTTCGACGATTTTCAGTCTTATATCACTGGTAAGATTGGCGAGAATCGTATTCCACGACCAAAGGGCGGGGATCTGCTCGTTTTTATTATCGGCAAGTTGGTCTTCTTCTCGCTCGCCTTCATTATCCCCATGTTCTTCTGCACATGGTGGATGGTTCTTCTCTTTTACGGACTGGTGATCGGCATTACAGGGATAATTCTGAGCGTGGTATTCCAGTTAGCTCATTGCGATGAGAAAGCGGAATTTCCATTGCCTGCAGGCGATACCGGTCGGATGGAAAATGCATGGGCAGTGCATCAGGTCTCTACCACTGTTGATTTCGCCCAGCGAAGCCGGGTCCTGACCTGGCTGCTTGGCGGACTGAATTATCAGATTGAACATCATCTTTTTCCGAGAATCTGTCACACCAATTACCCGGCAATCTCCCGGATTGTGCAACAAGTCTGCCAGGAGTTTGGTTTGCGTTATAACGTGCATACTACCTTCTGGGGCGCCATGGTCGCGCATTACCACTGGCTCCGACAAATGGGCCGTCCGCAGTTGGCTTTGGCTTCGTAATTACATGGGGGTTGGAAAAACTGCATTCAATTCTCTACAGGTACCTTGGTCAAGTATCATGGTCCTGCGGCTGTTCGCTATTAGCGAACCGATTCATCCTTCTCAATTCACCACGTTGGTCGCCATCAGGTAGTAGTTGCCACTGGAAGAAGCATCGTGGCTTCCTCCACTGGGGCATTTACCTTTAGCTGGATTGCCCGCCCAGAACATGCCTTCGCACCGCTTGCACCAGCGCCAGTTGCCTTCGCCCGCTCCGGTATCCTGTGCCATGAAGTAAATGTTTTTGTCGTGAAAGTCGTGCCCGGCAGGACTACCCGGACACTTGCCCAGAGACATGCCGCCGCCAAACCATAATCCCTGGCAGGTTTTGCACCACTTCCAATTGCGCTGCCCACTTCCTGCATTGATAGCCAGGATGTAGTTTCGTACACCGCCAGCGGTGTGTCCGCCTCCGGCTGGGCATTTGCCTTTGTTACCATCGCCATTCCAGAATAATCCTTCACAGCGATTGCACCATCTCCAATTCACTTCGCCACATAAAGCTGGTGGAACCTTGCGCGTATACCCTGTATCGATGAAGAAACCATACCAGTATTCGTGAGAAATAGAATGTTTCCAACGCTGAAAAGTTGAGGAAACCTGCATCAGTTTCAATTTCGAAATTTCATCTGGGAAATTCGGATCATACATCCAGATTTCAGGCGACGGGCCATCAGGCAGACAGGCGATGGCAATCACATGGTGCCCCTTGGCGATGCCAGTCAGGCAGATGATCGTCGGCCCCTGCATCGTCATCAGGTTATCTAGTTCTTTGATTCGCGGAATGCTCTCCTTTACCAAGGTGGGAAAGGGCGTCGTGTAGGCTCCCGCAAACTTGTAGAGGGTATTGGCATGGGCGGTCATCTGCCTGTCATAGATGTAACTATGCAGATTGGTTTCTTCAGCCGGTGGAATGGTATCAACAGGAATCGACATGCCGTAATGAAAGTAATCCATCACGGCATAGGACATACCGCCACACAGCGCTTTGCTGGAAATCGGGCCGAACGACCAGGTGATATCGTTATTGGAAAAGTGAAAACCATGCTTTTCGGGATAAAGTTGTGTCAGGATCATGACGGACTTTCCATCAATGGATTAATGTCAGGGAATCAGCTTTCAGAAAGCTGTTACCCGCCTAGCACGATCCATTCACAAAAAGGCCGGGAAATTGGATATTATCTATGACGCTGTGAATAAGCCAAAATGGTACACTGGATTACAGCCATAGGTGTGTATCATGCAGCCAGCAAAGCCGATTTATGTTCTTGAAGATCTCGGTCAGCAGTTGCTGTGTCGTATTGACTTGGCCAACTTGATCATGCAGGATTTTTGTGCCAGACATGTCGATCTGTTACTGAACCAAAAACCGAATCGATATCTTGTGAATTGTCACGAGATTGATAACTTGATGAGCGCTCAGCTTGGCCGATTGATCTGGGTCAACAAGATGGTCAAGGTAGTTGGTGGACAGTTGGAATTGTTTAGAGTAAACGAGGACCTAATGCAATTGCTCATGACGACGGGATTGCAACGACAATTACTCATCCATCTCGAAGGAGATGATGATGATTCCACTGGCCTCAATGGTTCATCAGTGCCGAGAGGTCCTCGCAATGGGCCGAGATATCTCAGTGAGAAACGCCGATTATTCTCAAAAGTTGACGATGAGCAAGAGTATTATTCGTCTAGTCAGAATAAAGATAGAAGTGAATAGGAGTTCGATCTGTACTATTTGCATTTTGCAGTCTTTTAAGCTAATAATGCTTTGAGGATAATGATGTACCCTGCAATGCTAGTTGGATTGATGTTGTTGCTGCCCTTGTCGATTCAAGCTCAGGATCGTGATGGCAAGGATGACATAGTAGGCACCATATGGAGCTATACTATCACTCATGGCAGCAAAAAAGATACGGGCCAGTTTCGTGTCTATCTTAAGGAGATATTCAAGGGCAAAGATAAGGTAGGTTATGTTCAACCCAAGGATAATGATGAAACCACTCTTCATTTCACCGATTACAAGGAATTTAAGGGAACAGCTGTCCTTCGCAAAACGAAACGTTCGCCCTCGACTTGGCAGGGTACTCTCAGTAAGCAGAATGGCACCAAGTGGGAAATGACAGTGATAGTGAAGGATAAATAGCCTTCGTCGCTAACGACACCTCAGCAATGCTTTCTGCACTAGTTCAGATATGCATTTACCTGCTCCAACGTAGTTCGATCATCATCGAAGACGGCTTCGAACACCATCTTGCCAAAATAGTACTGTAACACCCCGTAACGCACCCATTGCTCGTCATCATAACTATCGCCAAACCGGGCAATCATTTCGTCACTTGTGCTGGCTGGTGTGATGACCGTCCCATTGGTTAATCGAAGTTCCGTCGTGGAAGTTCGGTCCGGATACGGTTTAAAATAGATGTTGACGAAGACAAACTCGCCATCCTCGAACTCCAACTTAAACCCCGGATAAGTAAGATCGACGGTTCGTGGATGAATGACGGCTTTGTTGGGCCGACCCAGAAATTCTGCAGATTCCAGCCGGTCGCCAAAGATCAGCGAACCAAACGCCGGGCGGGAAAGATCCAGCACCGGCGTAGTGGTCATTGGCACTTTGGGCCATGATCGCGTTGGATCAGCAGGGCCAAACAGTTTTTTCAAAAACAACATGTTCGACTCGGGAATGAGAAAAATTGGTCTTTATGGCATCTTGCCCGTGAACTTCAGATCGACTTCCCAGTTTTTGCCAAAGGCTTTCTGTTCGCCATTGGTTGTCAGTTTGCCGCTGATCTTGCCATCGGCAATCTTAAAGTCTTTGCATTCAATTTCACCAATGGATTGAAACCCGCCGTCGCCATGAGCTGTATGTGCCACCAGGCAGCCCGTGATTTTACCATCTTCTTTCATGGTAATGACCAGTGCATCGCCCAGTCTGCCGAACATGGCAGCCACGTCAGTATCGGATGCCTTGGGTGTCTTCTCGGAAAACATGAGAATGAGCCGGCCTTTGCGGTCGTTATCCCCTTTTTTGACGACCAGTGAATTCAGCTTGGCGGCTTTGCCGTTGCCAGTAAACTTGCCATCGATTTTGAAATCATCACCAGCCAGTGTTATGCCGGGCAGGCAGAGAAACAGACTGCAAAGCATGAAACGGTACATAGGGATTCCTCGCTTAAGTGAACTATCAATCAACATGGTTATGATTATAAGCGAAGTTTGGCCGACATTACCCCGTTGAAAATTCGGTTATTTCCAGAACAGAACTTACTTTCCCTCATCCTTTAATGCTATACGTACCGCTTCCAGACAATTCTGGTAATCTGCCTGGTTAAGCTTGATTTCATACTGCTTCCAATGAAACTGTGCAGGCAATTGTTCAGCATCGGTGCCAGTCAATTTCGCAGCGATCACGTACCCAGCCAGGAATGTTCCCAGCGGGGTAGGGTGCAGTCCATCGGTGAAGAGTGCCAGTTTAGGTGCATTCTTTTGCACCTCTTTCAGTGCAATACCTGCAGGGAGAAACAGACCGTTCACTGACTTGGCTGCACTGGCATAGGCTTGCCGCACCTGAGGAAAATACTGCTTGCGGTTCGACTCAGGCCAAACCATGAAGAGGCAAACTTTGGCCTTGGTCTGTTTGAAAAACTGTTTCCCTGTCTCCATGTCTTTCATGAATTCCTTCTGGCTGGCCGCCAGTGAGGAGGGGCCTTGCTGCAGGATGATGTAATCCCACTTACCTTCTACGATGCGTTTGCCAGTTCGAGGCAACTGCCAGTGATCGCCCAGTGAAGCACCTGGTTCAGTAAAGGCTTCTACAAATGGCTTAGGCTGCTTGAGCGATACGAAAAACTGCTGTACCAGCACAGGCAACTCATTCGTGTAAGTCAGGCTGTTACCAATGAACAGAATACGCTTGGGCTGCGATGCTCCCTGCTCGAAGTTTGGGCTAAACAAAAGACACAGCATCAGGATAGAGTAAGACATGGTTGAAAGGCACCTGATAGATGATTAAGTATTCATTTTAACTGAATCTGCAAAAGTAACTATGCTGTGTACCGGCATACATGAATAAATTAATACCGAACTCAATCCCGAAGCGGCTGTAGAGGAGAAAATGTGAAGTTGCATACCACTCGCAAACCGATTCTATTGGTGTGTCAGGAAGTTCTCCCCGGTTCTGCAGATGAAATAGTCAACCAGATACTTGATCTTCAGAACTGGAGCAGTTTCCAGGGTTATGGTCCGCTCCCAGGAATAAAATCCGCTGAGTTCGAAGTGAGAAATCCTGAAATACTGGGCACAAGAATTCGAGTCGTTAACCGCGATGGTTCTTCTCATGTCGAAACCATCACCGCTTGGCGGCCTGGCAAGCAACTCCAGATGACCATGAACGAGTTCACGCCTCCATTATCCAAAATGGCGACACATTTTCTGGAGATTTGGGACTTTCAGCCTGTGGAACAAGGTACCCAGGTTACCAGACGTTTTGAACTCTACCCCAAAACAACTCTCTCAAGTTGGTCGTTGTGGATGATTTCGTTTCTCCTCAAGCAGGCAGTCAAACGGCACCTTCAGCAACTCAAATCCGGGAAGTGAACTATGTCAAAACAACTCATATCCTGCATTGCAATTCTCGCCTGGTGTGCAATGGTTTCTGCCCAGGATAGACAGCCCAAAAAGCCAACTCATCCGGAATTGCAGCAGGAACTCAAGCAACGGGTAAAGCTGGATCAAGACGCCCGCTTTGCGATGATTGAACTATCCAAAAAGCCTCAAAGCGAAAAAACAGATCAGATGAAGTTGATTGAAAAAGTAAGCAAGATTGATTCTGAAAACACAGCGTGGCTGAAGGGTATCGTCGATAAGCAAGGCTGGCCTACCATCAGCATGGTAGGTAGCGATGGTGCACAGGCTGCGTGGCTGCTTGTGCAGCATGCGGATGCCAAGCCAGCTTTCCAGAGGCAATGTCTCGATCTGATGGACAAGCTTCCCAAAACGGAAGTGCATGGCAAAAACCTGGCTTACCTGACTGATCGTGTGCTGATTGCTGAAGGCAAAAAACAACGATACGGTACCCAGTTCTCGCAAGTTAACGGTGAATGGAAACCTCGTCCGATGGAAAATGAAGCTGAGGTGGATAAGAGACGTGCTGAGATAGGCTTATCGACAATGGCAGAATACGTGAAGCAACTGGAGAAAACGTACGGCTCCAAGAAATAAAGTTACAGGCTGACCTGCACAGGCTGGCGTTCCAGCGCAGATTCTACTTCAAAGAATGCAGATTCGGAAAAGCCAAACCATCGTGCCAGCAGATTGCTGGGGAACTGCCGTACCAGGGAATTGGAATCCTTGATGTTGCCGTTGTAGAAACGGCGAGCAGCCTGGATGCGGTTCTCGGTGTTAGTCAATTCCTTCTGCAGTGCCAGGAACAGTGTACTGGCTTTCAGATCGGGGTAACTTTCTGCAACGGCCAGCACACCCCGCATTGCCTGGGCCAATTGATTTTCATCACGAGCCTGCTCCGCACGATCGCCATGTGATTGCATCGCCTGCATACGAGCCTGAGTAACCTTTTCGAAAACTTCCTTTTCGTGAGCAGCATATCCTTTTACTGTGGAGACAAGATTCGGTATCAGGTCATAGCGACGCTTCAGTTCCGTCTCGATGTTGCTCCAGGCATTTTCGATGAGGGTGCGAAGATTGACCAGTCGATTGTAGGTGGCGATGACATAGACCACGAGGAGTACAACAATAATGCCTGCAACCAGTGCCAGTTGTTCCAAGAGAGTACTCCTTTTATTCCATCATGTACGCAGGTAGTCTCTTTACGAATCCTAAGGCAGCCTGCCTGATGCTTTCCGCTTCGTGCCTGTCAAATCTCCTGCGTGACGAACGATAGAAGAGAATGTGGTTATTGCTCCACTGCAGGGCCAGTGTGCGATCCTGCATGAGAAATTCCATCATGTCGGAATGAATGACATCGTAGGCGAATTTCTTGTCATCACATCTTACCTGAAACGCCCGATTGAATTCCTCGTACTCGAAGTTGATATCCTCGAACCCAAGAAAGCCCATGATGCGGTCGAGGAAATTCTCTGCATGGATGACCAGTTGGTGACCGGTAACAGGCGCTTCAAGCATTAACATCGAAAGATGGTGTGTCGACTGGTTCTTCCCGGAACCTGTTTTATAGGTGTAATCAAAGAGCAACATCTGACGGCTGTCCACCTTGCCTTCAATCAGATTCACGACGCGTCGGCTATGCCCTTGCCGAGTGAAGGGAAACTCCTGACGTTCAGCGATGAGGTATGGATCACCCGCACGGTAACGAAACCCCCATTCGTCAGCCAGCCCCATCCAGAACTGCATCCGCTTGCGTTCCTGATAGATCGAAGCTCCAATGATCAGTAAACCGATCATGATGAATGCTATGATGATGACGAAGGGTACCACGAATAATCATTCCCTGGCCGCAAGACGATACGCGAAAGATCATCCTTTGTATGAAGCTGTTTGTCCAGCGAATTAATTCGAGGTAATAAAGTGTAGACATGCACTGTTGAAGTAATCAAGAACAGAAATCACATGACATCTCTCCTCATGGATCATACCCGGCAACTCCAGAAGCGCTGGCTGCTTCAGAATTCTCCTGCAATTCCACTTGGTATTCTCTATGCAGTTACATTGCTTTATTGTCCGAATGTAACCACGAAACTTGTCATTGGCGTGCTGATTGTCCTGAGCCTGTACGTCGTAATCCGTGGTGCGTTCTTTCGCAGATTCCTGATGGATGATAACGATCAACTGGTGATTTGCGAGTACAGCGTTCTGGGCATAGTAAACGTTCATCGAAAACAAGCACCCATCAAGGATGCCGTTGCGGTTACCTACTCAGTCTGGCATACTCCCTATGGCCACAACGGCATGTCATACCATGCTGCCATCTACCTTCGTTTCAAAGCTGGTAAACCCTGGCGATTCTGTGATCATGCCAACTATTCTTTAGATCTGGAATGTGATGAAGTGATGGCGGAGCAGCTTGCCGGTATACTGGGTTTACCTCTCCTGAAAGATAATCACGATCCAGCAAGTAATAAGATAAATGGCTGAAATTGCAGCAAAAAGGCAGGCATCATATGGAACAATTCATCTCGCATCTGCTGCAGTTTCCCCGGCGAGTTTTGCTTTTCTACTGGCTCTGCTTCATCTTCCCGTTTCCATTTGATCTCGTCGGACTGCCTGTTCAATTGATTGAACCAAATTCACAGCCTGAATGGATGAAGGCATATGCAGAGTACTATGGCAAAGCCTATTCCTGGATCTATCAAACCAAGAATGAGATTTGCCAGTGGGTAGGGCCAAAAGTATTCGATAAGCCTGTCGTCATTCAGATGACAGGCAGTGGCGATACGATGCGCAATTATGTTGGCTGTTTCTGTGCAGCAGTCATCGCAGTCGCCTTGGCTGTCATCTGGTCGATAGTGCTGCTGGTGTTACACTTCTTCAACATCAACTGGAATGGCGATCGCTGGCTGCATGGAGTGGTTCGCGTTTTCGTCAGGTTTTTCCTGATACAGATGTTATTTGGATACGGCTTTGCCAAAGTTTTTCCTTTGCAGTTCCCCCCACCGACCTCGTTCAGATTGAACCAGGCCTTAGGTGATATGTCCCCCATGGGGTTGCTTTGGACTTTTATGGGGTTCTCCACGCCTTATCAGATGTTTACTGGTGCAGTGGAAGTGCTGGCTGGTTTGTGTTTAGTGACTCGACGAACCACTACACTTGGTGCTCTGCTAACCATTGCCGCTATGACCCAGATTTTTGCTTTGAACATGTGCTTTGATGTACCAGTCAAACTTTATTCACTCCATTATCTGATGATGGGTGTTTTCCTGTTGATTCCCGATATGCCTCGGCTCTTCAAATTACTGGTACTTGGTCGTTCTGTTGAAACAACGCAATTTCAACTATTTTGTAATAACAAATGGTGCTCACGCCTGACGCTGATCTTTCGTACCCTGCTCGTCGCAGCGATGCTGTTTGGTCAGATTCAGGTTGGGTATAAGCGGTGGAACGACACCTACGGCGGTGAACCGCCACCGGTGAAAGGGCGTTGGCAATCGGTGTCGGTGCAACTCGATGGAAAACCTGCCGCTACTGATGACATGTTAAATATTTCATTTCTCGATTTTGCTGGGAACAATCTCGTCAGAATTACCACAGCCAAGCCACCCATCCTTGCATACCGGATAACCTGGCATCAAGATGAAAAGAAACTGGTGTTAGGCAAATTCAGTACTCCTACATGGTCTGCCAGTTTTCAGTATCAAATGCCAACTCCAGAACAACTGCAACTGACTGGATCAATGGACGGCAGAAGAATCGATGCATCGTTCAAATATGTTCCTGAAAAGCCATCACAGTTAATGAATCGAAGCTTTAACTGGATCCAGGAGATGCCATACAACCGCTAGAGGGTAGCTATAAACTATGCATGGATCAATGATCTGTTTCGTATGGTCTGCGATTTGCACGAGGGTAAATTGTGCCTCTAAAGGGATGAATCTGTTGCAAACCGAGACATGATTTATTTCCGAGTTGTGCTATTCTGCCAATTGGGGAGCAAAGAGAAGATGTATCCGCCTCCAACCGAACTCCGTGCACGAACGAAAGCCGCTTCATTACATGCTATAAAGCTGTATCGCAGTTTGCCTGACCGCGATGAAGCGATGATAGTAGGCAAACGCATGTTCAGAACGGTGACGCGGGCAGGTGCTTATTATCGAGCAGCAGTGCGATGCCGCAAATTGCGTTCGTATCTCAATCGGTTGGATGGCGCGCTGTATGAATTGGAATTAGCAGCATACTGGCTTGAATTGTTACTCGATGGAGACCTCGGCCCCCGAACTCCGACCAGTTCACTTCTTACCGAAGTGCATGAACTGATGGCTATTATGGTCAGTTGTAGAAAATCCGCTCGGAAACTGGGTAACAGACGAGCCAGCATGTCTAGTTCATGACTGTATTTCTTTTAATATGACGACCATATCCATGATTCAGAGAACTCGCTCTGAACCTATTGCCAAAAAACGGTGTCTTGGATAAAACCATCTATCGCGACGGCCCCATCGTCTAGAGGCCTAGGACACAGGATTTTCACTCCTGCAACCGGGGTTCGAATCCCCGTGGGGTCACCTTGTCATCTAGCATTGTCCTGCTTGATGACGTAAGTTCTGGAAACGCCTCACCTTCCACAGGTGAGGCGTTTTTTTTACATTGAGATGAACCCATCATGCTCTCTGGTAGATGGTTTTCTCTGTAATGATCTTGCTCATAAAGACATCGTGGGGAGCGACAGGAATTTCGGGAAACAACTGGCATTCAAATGCCAATGCCACCAGTGGAGTTTCTGGGCGTACATTTTCCAGCAGTTTGTCATAGTAGCCTTTACCATGCCCCATGCGGGCGCAGCGGCGATCAAATGCAACGCCGGGCACCATGATCAGATCAATAGATTTCGGATCCACCTGCTTTTCAGGTAGCAGACGCAGTTGTTCTTTGGGCTCCAGAATCTTGTACATGCCTACCGAGAGTTCATCCATGTTTTCGAGCTTGAACAGTGCCAGTTCCACGGTTTCCGTACACCATGGTATAGCAATCGTTTTGCCTGACTTCAGTGCTTCCGGCAACGACTGTCTCGTTCGCACTTCACTGCGAACATCAATGTAAAAGAGAACAGTGTTTGCCTTCTGATATTCAGGCAGGTTCATGAAGCTCTGAATGATCTGCTGGCTGAGTTCATCCTTGTTTTCCTGTGCATTTCGTCGGGCATGTGCTTCTTCGCGAAGCTTTTTCTTCAGTTCTGCGATGTCAGTACTTGCGTTCGTAGTGCTCATCATGTTGAACTCTGCGGGTCAGGTAAACTGTTCGGCTCATTGTATGGAGCGTTCGAAGGAATCGATGCGGAATCAAAGGTGCTGTTTTTCCTGATATCTACGTGTTGGTTTCAGAGAGATTGGCAGTGAGGCCGCAAAGTTTAGCCTGATGCTACAGGTGGAAGGAAATCTGAAGGTTTAAATCGTGTTGTCTGAGAGTGCAATTGCAATGCAGTTGGCGGAAATCTACTCTTGATACAGAAGCCATTATTCTACTTCCAGATGCTCCAGAAGATGCATCTCGATGAGTTCAAAGGGGGACTCATCACACCAAGTAAATGATGAGACTTAACTCAAGAGGTTACCATGAAACGCACCATCTTTATGCTGACACTTTCAGCAGTGATACTCTCGCTGACGGGTTGTCAGGCCTGCAAGAACTTGTTTGGCATGGATCGCCGTTGCGATTCTCCGCCGCCACAGTACTATCAGCCACAACCAGTGATGAACTATGCCCCGGCGCCGGGTACCTGCAATTCTCCGAAATAAGCAATCAAGAAATACTAACATCGCTCTGAAAGTCAGAGCGATGTGGTGATTTGGTTTCTTAAATTGACTAGATCAGGGCTGGCATCCAGAGAATCGTGTCGAGATTCTGTGCACTCACATCATGAGTCAGTATGCCACTGTTCGCGCCACTGCCGCCATCCACATCTACATCGGCCAGTAACTGGAATACTACATCACTGACTTGGAAAGTCAGCATGTCGTCTCCTGCATTACCCTGCTGGACGACACTTATTTGCCCTGTGCTTTCTGCCGTTGCAGTTGCCGTAAAGGTTAATTCATCGGCACCGTTATTACCCCACGCACGGGCGTTGACTCGACCATTTACAGCACCAAAGACCCCCTGATTCAACACATCGTTGCCGTTACCGCCACGGAATATCAGATCAACCAGAGCGCGATCAGCGATATCACCATGGATGCTGACATCGATGAAATCATCGCCTTGATGACCGCTAACATTGACGTAGACGCTGGCGCGTTCATCAATTAGATATTGGTTCGTCAGGGTGAAACTATCGTTGCCATCACCCAAATTAGTTGTGACATGTACCGTATTTGAGGCAGACACTTCACCGAGTACAAAATCTACGCGATCATCGCCTGCACCGCCTTCGATGGTGATATGCAGCTTGTCTTCAATTCGTGAATGAACAGGCATAGGATCGATAGCTATTCCACCATCATTATTCAGAAGTTCCGGATGTGCGAGGTAGAAAAGATAACGATCCCGTTTGTTGGTGAATTCAGGGATTTCAACGCCCCCGGCAAAACCAGGGTTTGCGGTATCAATTCGAATGGTATCATTGCCACCATTTCCATTGACAAATATCTTCTTGCCGTAGATCAGGTTAGTACCTTCAGCAAGGGTATAGGAAAATTTGTCGTCTCCCTGTCCGAGGTCCACCACTATCTTCTTGATGGAAGAAGAAGTGAAAGATCGTGATGCCAGGTTGGAAACAGCAGCGCCTTCCACTTTGGAGAGTACTGCCGTGGAGATTTCAAGCGTGTTGGCATCATCATTCTGAACGATGTCAATTGTGTCCCAGTTTTTGGAACCGGTAATTTTGAGAGTCTGGCCGCCATCAATCAAGCTGTAGGTGACGGTTGGTACATCGCGAGCTTCAAGCGTTTCAATGCCAGGACGAAATGAACGACGCAGCATAGTTGACCTTCCTTGGTTCCCCGATAATGCGAGCATCCTGCTCACAAACTTTAGGGCGATGCGTAGTCTTTAGATCGGCAAAAGAACACCACAACCTTTAACGTATTTCTTCGATTTTGAGGTTCTGTCATCAGTGAAATTCCACATGTTGATTACAGGTAGCCTTGCATCAGCGATAACTTGACAGAATGAACTGATCACGATAAATGGCTGTTTTTGGATTGAGGCACACCATGAAAAACTGGTTCATTATTCTGATTATATTTTTCGCTGCCGATAACTGCTTTTCACAGCAAGTACTTCTTCAAACTCCTGAAAAAGTACAGACAGGTGCTGGTACTTCACTCGATGTTCCACAGGAATCTTTTCTTAAGCCTGTATTTAACAGTACACAACAGCAGACGATTCCTACTGCACCAGGAACAGTGACTGAAGAAACTACCACCATTGATCGTTTCTATCAGGATGATTTGCTGCACTATTCCTGGATTGATTTTGGTGATTTGCCAGGGTTGAGGATTCATCGCCTGGAAATGACCAATGCCTGGGCTGATTTCCGTTCGACTCACTTTTTTCAGCGACCCATCTGTGATAATTGTCATCGGTTCAATTCGGGGATCAGTTTTGCGGTGCAATGGTGGCATGAAAACTATCAACCGGAAACTGCACCGGCAGATACATCTTTGCCGCCGGTGCTCTACGATTTGTATCTCGACTTTGGCTGGCGTCCTGCGATTACTCCCGTCTGGGCGTTAGACCTGGCTGTCTCGCCGGGGTTGTCTACCGATTTCCGTATTACTCCTCCAGATGGCTTTCGACTCAAAGGACACGCTATCTCGCTACATGACATGTTGCCTACATTGCGGGCTGTGGCAGGTGTCTGGTATTTGAATCGTAACACAACCAAACTGCTTCCAGTAGTTGGTTTTGCCTGGCAGGCAACGTGTGCAACTCGTATGGAAGCCATTTTTCCGCAGCCCCGGATTATACATACACTGGGCTGCTGGCGGGGCACGACATGGGAAGTGACTCTCGGCGCAGAATTCGGCGGCAACGGCTGGGCATTCAAGAATGAAGATAATCAACGTGAAACGATTGATTATCGCGATTACCGAGCCTTGGTTGGTCTGGCATGGAATGGTAAGCGAGGCCAGGGAGTGCTTCAAGCAGGATATGTATTTGAGCGTGAATTACGGTATGGAGTGCATAACACTGACAATTTTGACCCAGGCAATGCCTGGATGATCCGTGTGGGTTGGGACTATTGATTTTTGCGAAATCATCGGTGGCTGGTTCACCAGAAGGACCAGTGGTAAATCATGCTTGCCATTATCATTCTCCAGCGTACTTAGCAGTGGATGCAATTCTCCTTCCGGCAGCATGGTCAGGCATTCTTTGGCATATCGTTCAGGCATGACCACATAAATTGGTGGCTTTCTGGTTGCCCACCAGCCGAGATTCTCCCATTCCCAAATGCGTTCAGCAGGTTTTCCCAATTCCCACGCCAGATAATGTGAATCGATTCGAAATAGTATGACCTGACCAGGTGATGGAACATGGTTTCTTACTTTCCTGGCAAATTCACTGAGGCTTCTTTCTGGCTCCCAGGATGGGATGATCCATTGGACATAGGTGAACCATCCGGTGACCGTCATCGCAATCAGAATCGTACCAGTCCAGATGGCTGCATGTTGTCGTGCAGGATTCCATTGACGTAACCATTGATCGATGCAGACACCAATGAGGATAGCGAGCCCTGGATAAGCGGGCAGAAGATAATCAGCTCGCTTATATTGCATGCAACTGAGAAAAATCAGAATGGAGAGAAACCATGCCAGTCCGGTAATTGCCCAGCGGGAAGTGAGCTTGCGTTGGATCAATGCAGTGACACAAACGGGCAACAATAATCCCCACGGAGCAGTATCCAGCCAGATGCGTAGGAGGTAATACCACCAGGGATGCAGGTGGCCATCAAGTTGTTCATCACCACCAAGTCCTCGTTGTACGTTGTGTTTGATAACAAACTCTTCGAGAAATTTACCAGCAGTTTCCTGATTGACCCACCAGGCCCAGGGGAGTACCAGAATAACGATCAGTGGGATTCCCCAAAAAACGGAGAAGACCAGCGAACGAAAGTTAATGCCCGTATGTGTCGAAGGATATGCAATTCGATTTGCCAGCGTCTGCGCAACAAAACAGCTAACAATAACCAGGCCAACCAGTACTAGAGCAATTGGTCCTTTCAGCATGATTCCTGCTGTCAGTGAAAGGTATCCTAGTGCATACCAATAGTTCCTGCTGTATCCAATTGATTGCATGCCACAATAGAAACTGACCAGACACCAGGTGATGGCAGCAGTCAGAGGCATGTCAATCCGACCAACCCGGCTCATCCACGTGAAGTGAACCATGGTCCACAGGCAGATCATGCTGAGCCAGGCAGCTCGCTCCATGCCGGATTTCTTCAGCAACAAATATACAGCCAGACCTGTCAATACTGAGCCAAGTGCTGCAGGCAACCTGACTGCCCAAGCATCCACACCGTGTTGCATCCAGCCAAAACATGCTGTGAGCCAGTAATATAGAGGTGGCTTCTGCAGTTCCGGCCTGCCATCGAACAAACGTGGAAGCCGCCAATCACAACCATCGAGAATGCTTTGCGCATCCTGTGCTGCACGAGCTTCGTGACTACTCCACAACTCCCGGTCGCCGAGTTTGTAGAACGTCAGCAGGAAGACCAGAGCCAACGTGCCGATGAAAAGACCAGTTTTGTTTCTTAAGCTGCCCACCGTGTTCCCAATGCATCATGCAGGCGTTGATACGCTTCGGATGTTCGGAGCAAAGCTTCATGCGTGCCTGTAGCTTCTATGCAACCGTCGTGCATCACAATGATGCGATCAGCAATTTTAAGCGAACTGGCACGATGCGTTATCAGGAAGGTTGTGCGACCTTTGGTGAAGTGCTCCAGAGCATCGTGGATAACCTGTTCGCTTTCCGCATCGGCAGCACTGGTAGCTTCGTCCAGAATCAGAATGGCTGGATCACGCAGAATGGCCCGTGCCAGTGCAATACGCTGTCGCTGTCCTCCTGATAGGTTGTTCCCCATTTCGCCCACACGTGTTTCATAACCCTTGGATAGTCTGGAAATGAACTCGTGAGCGTGGGCCTTACGTGCAGCTACTTCAATCTCTTCATCAGTTACGCCGAAGGTGCCGTAGGCAATATTGGCTTTGATAGTGTCATCAAAGAGTACAGTATGCTGTGTGACATAGCCCAGCTGCTTGCGCAGGCTTTTCAGTCGCACATTTCGGATGTTCATGCCATCAATGTGAATGGTGCCATAATCAGGGTCATAAAACCTGCTGAGCAGACTCATCAGAGTGCTCTTTCCACAGCCATTTCTGCCAACGATGGCAACTGTTTCACCATGCTGAATGCTCAAATTGACATGATTAAGCACAGGTCGATCGGGTGAATAGCCAAAACAGACATCGTGGAAATCAATACTCTGCTGATGACGTGGTAGCCGTAACCCCTTCAGATTAGGATCAACCTGAGGCTGGCGATCCATGATTTCGTAAATGCGATCTGCCGCTGCACAAGCAGCCTGCACTTTACTGAATACGCTCGATAATTTTCTCAGCGGATCAGCGGTGGCAACCAGCATCAGATAGAGTGACAATAGGCTGGATGCTTCCAATTGATTGTTCATCACCTGCTGATTAAAAATACGCTCCTGGCCGCTCAGCACCAGATAGGTACCCATGGTCAAAGCGCCGCAAACGGCAATGACAGCAAGAAATTCCATGATCGGGTCAGTAGCTGATTCAAACCTGACGACTTTCATGGCCTTCTTCATGAAGTCTTTTCCGCCGCGGTGTAACCGTCGCCTTTCGTGTTGTTCAGCGGTGAAAGCTTTGACGACCTGAATGCCTTGAATGCCTTCCTGAATGATTTTGACAATACTGGCCATGCTGGCAAAGACTTTCTTGCTAGCAAGGCGCAGAGTTTTTCCCACCCAACTCATGAAGAAAACAGCAATAGGCACCAGGATGAGGAAAATGAGCGTCAGCCGCCAACTGATAGTGCATGCCAGGATGATGCAGACCAGGGCTTTGAGTGGCTCCACAATCATCTTGCCACCCAGCGTTCTGATGCCACTGCCCAGTGTTTCAGAGTCAGTGGTGAAACGGGACATGATGTTCGCAGCACCTTCCTGATTGAACTGGCGAACATCCTGCCTGAGTACCTGGCGATAGAGTCTGTTCCGTACATCAAACACAGTTTGATAAACAAAGTTGGCTACCAATGTCTCTTGAAGAAAATCAAACACACCTTTGAGTGCGACAGCAACAAGGACAATGCCAAAGATCCACAACATGACTTCAAAGGGATCGGCGGGACAGTAGCGGTCAACATACCGCTTGATCACGAAGTTCCAGTAGTTCGATTTTTCTGTGGCAGCCAGCTTGTCCTGAGCTCGAGCGATTTCACGCGTAACAGTTGCCAGTTTCTTGTCACGCTCGCCATTTTGTGGTTGGTTAAGAAGTTTATTTTGCTCATTCTGGTTTCCAGCCAGGATTTTTTTGGTCTCTTCAATGTCTTTGTCATTTTGATCAATCTGTTCGGCAATCCATTGTTGCGGTGTTTTTTTCTCGGTAAGGATTTTCAGGAACGGATAAATGGCAGTGAAATTGGCGCCCCATAAGAGGGCTACCATGACTGCACAAAAGAGCGATGCAGCAAACTGCCAGCGATAGGGCCAGGCGAAACGTAAAGCGCGAAAGAAGTTATGCATGCGGCCTTCCCTGGCAAAAATGCATGGATGAGTCTAAAGATGTAACAAAATGTGAGAAATGGGGCAAGCTGAGCCATTGTGTTCACGCCAAAAATAGGCAAGGTGGGCTAAGTTTGTGGGTCATATTATCCCCTGCCAAATATGTCCATATTTCAGTACATTTGATGCTTGAAGTCTATTTCATGAGAGATATACTAAAAGCCGTCTGGTAACCAATTTCTCACTCCTCTCTGTCAGAATCGCAGGTGAGTTATGGGTTTGACAGCCATGTTGGAATTGGATCTGATCGAAGAGTTGAAGTTACGCCGTTGGGCCAGGGAACATTATGTCCCCCGCGGCCAGCGAGAACGTAACTGGCATCCAGTTGTGCTGGATGAAATGGAAAAGAAGGATCGTGATTTGTCGCAGGGCATCATCAGCTATGCTTCGCTGGCATAAGCGATCAAGATGATCTACCAGCTTACTACGCCTGGATAATTCCAGGCGTTGTTTTTTAGTACCGATCTAATATCTGATTGGCTCTTCTGTCATCTGCCTATTTTCACCAGAATCGCAGTAGGAGTAGACAAAATCACTCACGAGGGGTATATCATTGCATGAATCCTGTGTTTCTTCCATAAAGATGCACAAGACTTCCCGTCAGGGAAAAATATCATGAAGGATGCAAGCTGAAGTGTTTGCCTCGCCTTGCAACCACTTTGAAACAGAGGAGTAAATTCATGGCCGACACGAACATCGAGTCGCGGGTCATTGAGATCGTCAGCGAACAGATGGGCGTCAGTAAAGACCAGGTCAAACGCGAAACCGAATTCCAGAAAGATCTCAACGCTGATTCACTCGACGTTGTCGAACTCGTCATGGAACTCGAAGAAGAGTTTGAAATCAACATTCCCGAAGATTCACAGGATAAAATCAAAACCGTGGGTGCTGCCATTGATTTCATCGAAGCAGAACTCAAAAAGAAACCTGAATAGTGGTGTTTGAATTGAAACTTCGGAGGCAGCGGAGCACAGGTGCTTCCGCTGCTTTTTTGTAATCTCTCCCGAGAGCGAATCATGTCACGACGACGCGTTGTCATCACTGGTTTAGGAACCATCAATCCACTGGGCCGATCTGTACCGGAATTCTGGGGCAATCTCCTGGAAGAAAAAAGCGGTATTCGTCCCTGGACTCTATTCGATGTCAAGGACTACAAGGTCAAGTTTGGTGGGGAAATCCATCAGTATCAGCCTAACCCGCAGTTGATTGACAAGCGTCTGCAGCGGCGTATGGATCGCTACTCACAGTTCGCCCTCGAAGCTGCATATGAAGCCATCGTCGATAGCGGATTGCCATTAAAGAAACTGGACGACAAGGAATCCGAACAAGCCTACCACATTGATGGCTACGAACCCTTCCGAATGGGTGTCATCATGGGTAGCGGTATCGGTGGCCTCAACGAGTATGAAGACCAGCATGAAATTCTGCTGACTAAAGGGCCTACGCGTGTCAGCCCGTTTGTCATTCCCAAGCTGATGGTCAATTCTGCTGCAGGGCAGATCAGCATCTATTTCGGCATGCGTGGCCAGAACTTCGCCATCGCTACAGCTTGTGCATCAGCAGCTAATGCAATGGGTAGTGCAATCCGTTCCATTCAGTATGATGATGCCGATCTGATTATCTCTGGTGGCAGTGAAGCAGCTATGACCCGCATGGGCTTATCAGGGTTTATTCAGTGCATGGCGCTCTCGAACAGAAATGATGCACCACAAAAAGCCTGCCGACCCTGGGACAAGGATCGCGATGGCTTTGTCATCGCAGAAGGCGCTGGCATGATCGTTCTGGAAGAGTACGAACATGCCAAGAAACGTGGCGCTCGCATCTATGCTGAGATTGCAGGGTACGGCGCTACTGGCGATGCCTTCAATATCACTGCACCATGTCCCGATGGCAGTGGGGCAGCCAAGGCAATCGAACTGGCATTGAAAGATGCCAAGTTGAATCCTACCGATGTCAATTACATCAACGCCCACGCCACCAGCACTCCCTTGGGCGACCTTGGAGAAACCTTGGCAATCAAAACAGTGTTGGGGCAACATGCCTACAAGGTTCCCGTCAATGCTACCAAGAGCATGACCGGCCATACGCTTGGCGCCAGTGGCGGCTTAGCTGCTATCGTTTGTGCCAAGTCAATCCAGACCGGCAAAATACATGGTACTATCAATCTGGATAGCCCCAGTGAAGGCTGCGATCTCGATTATGTTCCAAACCATGCCCGCGATCACAAGGTGAAGGTAGCAGTCCTGAACAGTTTCGGCTTCGGCGGACACAACGCCTGCCTGGTCATCAAGGCGGTTTAATCATGACAGCTACGATCGACTGGATGTACCGTAGAAATTTCTGCAGTACCTGTGAGAAAGCGGAAGATTTCCTGGAACAGCATGGCGTTCAGGTCAAGTCAACTACCGATGCCCGCAAAGAAAAGATGAATCAGGCTGCCTTGCTGGCATTAGCCAAATCGGTCGATGTTATTCTCACCGTGAAGGGCAAAAATATTCTTCGATTGGATTTGAGGAAAGACAAGCCAGACCTGAAAGCAATCCTGGCATCGATGCTGGGGCCAACAGGCAATCTGCGTGCTCCGACATTTCGAAAAGGCAAGACGCTGTTCGTGGGGTTTCAGCCTGAGGGGTATAGTGAAGTTTTGAAACTAACATGAATGTGGAATCTCAAGCTTCAATTCTTCCGTATAGAGCTTAGATGGTTTCTTGTGGTAGCTTTCTATAATATCAGCACATTCCAAAGGACACTCCATAGATGAACGCAGTGCTGCAGGAACGAATTGCTCAATTCCGAAAGATGGCTCAAGACGATCCAGAAAATGAATTGGGGCATTTCAGTCTGGGCAAGGCGCTCATGGAGGATCAGCAGTTTGTGGAAGCGGCCCAATCGTTTCAAAAAACAGTTGAGTTGAACCAACAGTTTTCGAAAGCCTACCAGTTACTCGGCCAATGCCTGATGCATGCAGGGAACCCCGTAGCAGCCGTTCAATATCTGACGCAAGGCTACTCGGTTGCTGATGAGCGAGGCGACAATATCCCCAAGCAGGAAATGGGCAACCTGTTAAAGAAACTCGGTGCAGAAATCCCCGCTTCCCAGCGACCAGCTACTTCTCAAGCAGTTGCAGGTGAAGGTGGGTTCGCCTGCCAAAGACCAGGCTGCATGGCGGGGCCAAGAGCGATGCAACTGCAAAGGCCACCGATGAGTGATGAACTGGGACAACAGGTTTACAACAATATCTGCGCAGCCTGCTGGCAGGACTGGCTCGGCATGGGCATTAAGGTTATAAACGAAATGCGGCTGGACCTGAGTGATGAAAAAGGCCAGCAGGTGTATGACCAGTATATGCGTGAATACCTGGGGCTGAGTTAGCAAGATTGTAGTCATCACGCTCCGTCGTGATGACGAGATGTGCAGATGCAGAACTCAATTCAGTTGATGGATCGAAGTCACTCTTTTACGGATCATCACGCGGAGCGTGATGACAACAAACTATGGGCTATCCCACACTGGCTGCCTGTGTCAGCGATCTCGAACGAACTAAGCAACTCGTTCGTATCGATCATGAAATTGATCCGAATCTGGAGATAGCGGCGATCCATCGTCGGGTCTACCATGCCGGAGGCCCGGCATTGCTCTTCACCAGAGTGAAGGGTTGTTCCTTTCCTATGCTCAGCAACCTCTTTGGAACATTGGAACGGAGCAGGTTCCTTTTTCGCGATACCATCGAAACGGTCAGAAAACTGGTTGAGCTGAAAATTGATCCCGCTAACTTCGCGAAAAAACCGTTTCGATACTGGAATGTACCGTTTGCAGCATTGAAGATGCTGCCAAAAAAAGCCTGGCGTTCACCGCTACTTGCACATCAGACAACAATCAGTCAGTTGCCTAAGTTAAAGTGCTGGCCTAACGATGGTGGCAGCTTTGTCACACTTCC
The DNA here is from genome assembly GCA_016795155.1 of Planctomycetia bacterium. Classification (NCBI taxonomy): domain Bacteria; kingdom Pseudomonadati; phylum Planctomycetota; class Planctomycetia; species Planctomycetia bacterium. The sequence goes on from JAEUIE010000032.1 coordinate 60,387, forward strand.
CCTAGTCTATAGCGAAGACCCGAACCAGCCCGGCTGGAAGAAATCCAATCTGGGTATGTACCGCGTGCAACTCGATGGCAATGAGTACAAGAAGGATCAGGAAATCGGTCTGCACTACCAGATACATCGTGGTATTGGAGTCCATCATGCTGCTGCGATTGCCAAAGGCGAACCACTCAAAGTGAATATCCATATTGGTGGCCCGCCTGCATTGATGCTATCCGCGGTAATGCCGTTGCCTGAAGGTTTAAGCGAATTGACATTTGCCGGGGCACTGGGAGGTAGAAGGATTCGACTGGTGCAGGGCATCAATGGACTGCCTATGCTGGGTGATGCCGACTTTTGTATCAGTGGAGTTGTTGATCCCCATCGCACTTTGCCTGAAGGGCCGTTTGGAGATCATCTCGGCTACTATGCCAAGGTTCATGATTTCCCCGTGTTGCAGGTACAGCAGGTCTATCACAAACCTGGAGCTATCTGGCCATTTACCGTAGTAGGCAGGCCGCCTCAGGAAGATACGAGTTTCGGCGAGTTGATTCATGAAATAACCGGGCCGGTGATTCCATCGGTGTTGCCTGGTGTGAAGGCTGTACATGCGGTGGATGCATCAGGTGTTCATCCGCTGCTATTGGCGATAGGCAGTGAAAGATATGTGCCCTATGCCAGCCAGCGCAAGCCGCAGGAACTGCTCACCATTGCCAATGCCATTCTGGGACAGGGGCAGTTGTCGCTTGCCAAATATTTGTTCGTCGTGGCACAGGAAGACGATCACGAGTTGGACATTCACGATATTGGCAGATTTATGAAGCATGTGCTGGAACGTGTGGATTGGCGAAAGGACCTGCATTTCCAGACTTGCACCACGATTGATACCCTCGATTATTCTGGAACTGGCTTCAATGAAGGTTCCAAAGTAGTGATCGCAGCAGCAGGCCAGCCTCGGCGAAGTGTAGCTACTCAGATTCCCGATGGATTACGGCTGCCTGAAGGATTCAAGGAACCGAAAGTTTGTTTGCCAGGCATTCTGGCAGTGCAAGGGCCGAGATTTGCTGCTGAAGGGAAGCAGGCTGTAGATCGCTTTGTACAAACCTTTGGTTCAGATGCGATACAGGGCTTCCCCTTGATTTTGTTGGTGGACGACAGTGATTTTTGTTCACGGCACATCAATAACTGGATATGGGTCACCTTCACCCGTTCCAATCCTGCTGCAGATATTCATGGCATTGGCGCAACGACAGTCGACAAACACTGGGGCTGCACAGGTTCGCTCATCATTGATGGACGAATCAAACCACACCATGCGGAACCGCTGGAGGATGATCCAGCAGTTGTCAAGCGAATTGAAAGTCTGGCTGCAACACGTGGACCGCTGCATGGGTTGTATTAACTTAAATGTTTGCGCCTCGAATACCAGACAACTACGCACATCAATGCGATGAAGCAAGGCAATAAAATCAATCCTACAAGTATAGCAAATAATGTAATGTAGAAATGGTCTTGGGCTAAGTTCCAGTTCGTTTGCGAAAAAGGCACGTCATAGACAACATACCGCTTTCCAATGATGAATGAACTGATGTAGTAGATGCCGAATATGCTGAGGAGCGTTGAAGTCCAAAAAACGGTCCAACTGCTCCGCAGAATGCTGTAAAAGTTCCCTGCCAGAGTTATACCCTTTATCCAGTTACAACGCAGACAAAATAATACAAGCAAGGCGAAGACAGCAATTACGATGGAATGAGGTATCCTGTCGCTGTGAATTTGTTCTGCCGTCATCTTGTACTGAGTGGTGATAGCCATCGTATCGGCAGGCAATGAGTCGAAATGTGCTGTGTAAACATTGTTGTCTTTCTGGGTCGGCAAGGTACAGGCGAAATTCCAGCCAGCAGGAACGGTGACAGTCAAATCGAGGCCTTGAAACGCCTTCCATTCACGGGCGGGGGAAAGAATATAAGCAATCTGCCAATACCGTACTGGGTCAAGATGCTTGACACGAGAAAACGGCACACTGTCGTAACCTACAGCAAGGGTATGCCTTCCTTTGGCCAAGCTAACTGTAAAGACGATCCACTCGTTTTCCTTATAGCCATAAGGATCAAGATCTAGCAATTCTCCAGACGAAAAACCGGGTGTATAACCAGGAAATTTCCATCGTTTGGGAAGGTTGTCGTCTCGCATATGTTCGACAGTGTAAAAAAGTAATTTGTTATCCAGCATACACTTCACGGAATCAACCTGTTTGCTGCCCGTGATAAATACGAGTTTAACCGTTCTGGCTTCACCAGTTACTAGCAGTTCATAGATTGCTTCGACACGAATTGGTTTTTCTTGCATCAAAGGCTGCAAATCGAACGTCAACTTTTCACGGATGATGATAACATCGTGAACACCGTTTAATTCGCGGTTCAAGGTGCCTTTTCGATAAGATTCGATGTTGCCCTGCAGCTGTGTTTGCCACAGCAAGAACAAGGCAATGCATGAAAAGAGCCTTTGCTCGGAGCAACCTTTTGAAAAGGAAATGATCTACTACTTCGGACTCACCAATTCCCCGATCCTCTTTTCATGATTGAACCCAGCAGGAACCGGAAAATCATGATTCAGTTTCAATTCCTCAACCGTTGGGGTTGTCGATGAGACACCATCAACAGGTACCTCCAGCTTGGAAATCCACGCCAGTGCATTGAGCACCAGTTTGCGATTGTTGTCATCGGCCCAGGTCCAGTGGAAGTGTCCGCCCGTGAAGCCGAAGCCTCTGCCACCATCAGGCCGTTCTTTCGCCCACACGACAGTCTGCTTTTCCCCACGCTTGACTGCTTCTCGAACTGCCGGGTTGCCACTATGCGGGCCATCAGGTCGCTTCAGAGTATCATCGGGAGGCAAGGCTGCCAGGATTGAAGTAACTCCCTCCATCTTCTCCGGGAATCGCATGTGATAATACCATTCATCTTGCGTGTAGTAATCCTTCACGCCCCGAGTAATGGGATGTGCCTTGGCTAATTCAACATTACGCAATCGCCAGTGCGGGTTTACCGACCAGTGCATTTCAAAATAACCGCCAATCCAGTCGAGGAATTCTGAACCGGAAACTTCCTTGGGAACTTCCACGGCGTAGTGCATCATGCCGATGCCGACACCTTTTTTCGCCAGGCCATCCAGAAACTTCAAATGAGGATTTGCTGGATGCCCTTTGCCTCCATCGCTGTAAATACAGATGGCATCCGCATCGTTCAGCACATTGGAATCCTTCGGCCAGCCATCGAAAATAATGGAGGTTTCCAATTGGCCGGGGAATGCTTCATCCAGCCGCTTCTTGAGCAGGATGCAGCCGGCACGGAAAGAATGCTCGCCATAGCCATGACTTTTCTTACCAGCGATGAGATACAGTTTTTTGGCTTTGGAGATTCCCAGAGTTGTTGCTGGAGTGGGCTGGCACCAGGAGTAACTGCCCACAGCTATCACGATGAAAAACGATGCGAACTGCCACATGTTGGCGATCCTTAAAGCGATAATTCAGGTTGATTAAGATTATCCAACTGGTTTGGTATTGCAAGCAATTAACCATCAGCATCATTCAGGAACCAGCATACTGCCCGTCATGGGGATCGTCAGCATTTTTACTTCAGGATGGTCGAGTTTCAGCTGAATGTGCCCCAGGTCAAACCCATAATTGCAGAGTTTCTTCCATTCATTGGGCGAAAAGCGTTGCTTGAGCAGTGCAGCATCCTGGATCAGACTGAGTTCTATTTTCCAGGTTTTGTCATTTACTTTGGTGACTTTGCCTTGGAACAACTTGGGTGAAATATCAATCAATTCACAGGAACGGGCTTCTCCAAAACGCACGGTCAATTGGATGGGGGCAACTCGATATCCATGCAGCACGGAAAGCCTGGGTGGCAAAGAAATCTTCTCTGCGCTGAGACTGATGGATGAAGTATCGTATATTCCAGTGGTAGGTATCAACAACGGTTTGTCGCGCAGACTGGTGAGGACTACTAATTCCTGCTGAAACTCACCATGTGATAGTGCTTTGGTTGGCTTCACCGTGATGCGATAACCGCCTTTGGCTTTCAAATCCTGCAGACGCTCTGCAGGCAGTGGTGTTATCGAAACAACTTCCAGCCCAGGTGATTGAAACTTCACTTCACTTGTTTTGAAGTTATCTTTTCTGGAAAAAACCTCAGCAACCAGTTGAACCGCTTCCTTATCAAGATCACCGAGTGATAACTTGCCCCAGGCAAATGGGCCACGCGGGAATGCAACCATCAGAAGTGGATCGAGCGTACCTGTTGCCTCCAACCGCAACTGATTTTTATTGTCAGAATCACCAATCTCGGCCCAGATTCGAAAAGTACTGGATTCCAATACTTCCGTTCGTGGCGTCCACAAAAGCGTGACCGTGCATTCCTGCTGCGGTTCAAGCACACTCGGAGAAATATTCACCGAAGCACAGGTGCAACTCTTGTTCTTCAGTTCCAAAGTAATTGCTTTAGCCAGGTTGTTTTTGAGTTTGAATGAACAGGTTTTCTCTTCGCCGAAATCTGTACTGCCCAGGTTGCCATCGCCTGCAACCAATTCCAGTGGTAATGCCATTGACTTGGCAGGTGATCCAGTCTGACTACTGGCTGGTGCTGTGGGTGCATTGGTGTTTGTTCGTTGACAACCAGCTACTGCGATCAGTAGTGTCAGAAGGCACAGGTTGAATGATTGAAGTGTCACGTCAGCATCCCTGCAAAACAAGCTTATCTCCAGTTTATCCAAGGCGGAGTATCGGTCAACGCAACACTCGATGCTGCAATCGCAATCGTGATAAGCTGTGCACCAGTTTTTCTGCATGTGAACCATCGGTTGACAAACTCAACCAGTGAACGCGATATCTGGCGATGTCCTGTGATGCAGCACCGATCTCGGTATGTGCGGAATCAAGATACATGGTGCGGCCAGTTTCAGCATCGGTCAAATGCAGCACAGCAGCACCGGGCAGGTTTTCTTCCAGTTTGTCGCGAATGCACATGGCATATACGTCATGACGATGCGCTAGCCGATCCATGGCATTTTGCCAGTTCTGATCAAGAAAATCACTCAGGACAACAATGGCCGAGCGACGTTGACTGACCCGCGCAGCAAACTGCAGGGCTTTGCCGATATCGGTTTCCGATTGTTCCGGCTGCTGATAGAGTGCCTGGTAAATAAGCTTGCACGCATGTCGCATTCCCCGTCTGGGTGCGAGATACGATTCGATCTGTGATGTGAAAGTAACCAATCCCATGCTGTCGCCATAGCGAAGGCCTGCCAGTGCAAGTAGTGCCATCAATTCTGCAGCAATGTCGTGTTTGACCAACCGCCCCATGCCGGTGGTCAGGCTGGCGCTTAGATCGAGCACGAAAAGAATTCTCAATTCACGTTCTTCAATAAACCGTTTAACGAATGGCTGTCCCATGCGTGCCGTAACATTCCAGTCGATAGCACGCACATCGTCACCAGGCTGATAGTGCCTGACTTCATCGAACGTCAGGCCTGAACCCTTGAAAATACTGGGAAGTGAGCCAGATTGCAGGGTAGCAACCGCTTTTTTGACAATCAGACGCAAATGCCGCAGTGGAGCTAATCTGTTTTTTGGGGGCATCTGCAAGCTTTCTCTTTTGCATGATGACTTCAAAAGCTATAGTAGAGCAGGTTAGAAAATGAACCAGCCGGGAATTTCAGCATGGCAATGGGCGCCCAGGTATCCAAGCAAATGACCATGAAACAGCCTCTCTTCGCCGACAATGCGGCAGCGGGGCTTACCACATCACTGCAGACGGATAATCCTTTTACACCAGGTCACTGGTCGCAAAACATCATTATTCGAATCGTGATCGGGCTTGGTGTGACAGCAGGTATTACCATTCTGCTGATGAGACTGACGGATCTGGCCATGTTCTGGATGGGGCCGAATGAAAAATTCTGGAACACGGTGGCGGGCTTCGTTACCTGGCAGACCATTCAGGTCATTGCTGTTTTCTTTGGCAGTATGCTTGCGGTTGCCGGGCGAAATGAAATGGTCATACTTGGATTGCTGATCGGCATGGTCGTCGGGTTTACTACGCTTATACTCTTCCCCACGAATCCGAACATTTCATCTACACTTTATTTTGCCATGCCTGCATGGTTTGCTGTCAGCAGTACTATTGGCGCCATTATTGGCGAGTCGATCTGGCATCCATTGCAGCGCAAACAGACTCGTTCAACTTCGATTTCCAAACTGACACAGGAACATGCTGATATGAGCGTCATGCAGGCGGTGCGCATGGCCATTGTCAACATGATTCTTGCCAGCATACGCTGGATCAAGGTGATTTTTGCCAGTGCGTGCATTGTTGCCACGCTCTGGTTTGCTCAGTCGCTCGTGAACTGGATAATTTCCAAATTCGGTCTGCAGGACTGGGTGCAGGAAGTTGGTCTGCAGAAATCCTGGGTAGTCACCATGTTGAAGATACTGGTTGTGGTGCTGGCTGCATCCTTTGCTGGCGCATCCACGATGCATGGAATCGCGCATGGCTTCTGGGTAGGAGTTATCAGTGGTGTAGCCAATTTGCTGCTTCATGTATTTATCCCCAGGAGCGAGGTATTGCCGACGGACCAGATACTCTGGGAAATTGGCTGGGTATTTGCAGTATCAATTGCAGCCGGAGGGTTTGGTGCTCATGTGATTCCTCCTATGATAGTCCTTGCGCAACGGCGCAGACCCGCCTCGCTCCGCTAGTTGTCCAGGCTGCCCATGCACCGAGAGATTCGTTCCATCGAAGAACCGTTTGCGATGGAATCGCAAGCACTGTTGTATCTCACAACAGGCTGTATCGGTTTGCTTGTTGGCTTCGATATCTGGCCAACCGTAGCCAATTGGCTCAACCAGCTATTCGAAATATCGCTTCCAACCGGTTCCAGTTCAATGACGGTAGGAACTTATACCGTTCGCTGGGCCATGCTGGCTGCCATTCTTGGTGGTACGCGTGTTCTGTACACATCGCTGGAAAGTCTGCTGGCTGGTCGTTTAGGGGCAGATTTGGCGCTGGCCCTTGCAGTCCTGGCTGCACTGCTACTTAATCAACCTTTGGTTGCTGCGGAAGTCATTTTGATCGGGCTGATCGGCGAGTGTCTGGAAGCTTACACTTTCGGAAAAACGCAACAAGCAGTGAGAAAACTGGTCGATACCTTTCCAAAAATGTGTCTGGTCATCCGTGACGGCCAGCAGGTCATGGTGCCTCTGGATGAAGTACTTGTCGGAAATCATGTTGCTGTACTTCCTGGCAAACGTATTCCAGTCGATGGCATTATTCTGGAAGGAAACTCCAGCGTTGATCAAAGCAACCTGACAGGGGAGAGCGTACCAGTTGAGAAAAAGCCAGGCGATGAAGTGCTGGCTGGCACAGTCAATCAATTTGGTTCCCTGACTCTCGAAGTGAAGAGAGTGAATCAGCAAACTGTGATGGGGCAGGTCATCACCATGACTGCAACTGCCTTGCGTAGTAAAGGAAAAGGTGAAAGAACTGCAGACCAGTTAGCCCGCTATTTTCTGCCTGTGGTCTTGCTGATCGCAGTGTTGACATTACTTGCTAACTGGTGGTGGTTCAGGAGTTCTGGAGCAGCGTTGTATCAAGCGGTTGCTCCAGCCCTGGCAGTCCTCGTCGTTGCCTGCCCGTGTGCACTCATCCTGGCAACGCCTGCAGCAACGATGGCAGCGCTGGCCCGCCTGGCCAAAACCGGTGTGCTGGTTAAACGTGGTGCTGCACTGGAAAAACTGTCACAGGTTAAACGCATAGTCTTTGATAAGACTGGTACGCTCACTTCCGCTCAACTTTCTCTGGGTGCCGTGAAGCCGCTATTACCGGGTTTGTCAGAGTCTGAATTGCTTCGGTGGGTTGCCAGTGCAGAAAATCAAAGTGAACATCCGCTGGCGAAAGCCATTCTGCAGGCTGCGAAAGAAAGACGACTAGAACTGCTGCCCATATCCGATTATTTCGCCCGTCCAGGTTATGGATTAACGGCTGTCTCAGAAGGGCAGCGCTTGCTCGTCGGTTCGCCCAAATTGATGCAGGAAGAAGGTATCAACTGGACAGCAGAAGCGGATCAGACGCTGGATGAGTTGGATCGGCAGGGGCAAACCATTTTGTGCTTTGCTCGTAATAACGAACTGCAAGGTTTGCTGGGTGTATGGGATACCATTCGACCAGAGGCAGCTTCCGTAGTCGAAGAACTCAGACAGTCTGGTCTTGAGGTTGCTTTACTGTCGGGTGATCGACAACAGGTTGTCAATCAGGTAGCGCAGTCAGTTGGTATTCAGGAAGCATATGGAGATTGCCTGCCGCAGCAGAAAGCAACCCGGCTGGCAGAATGGAAACGAGATCAGGCGATTGCGATGGTTGGCGATGGCGTCAACGATGCTCCAGCATTAGCTCTTGCCGATGTCGGATTAGCATTGAGTCAGCCAACACAAAGATTGGGTTCAGATATTGCAGCGGAAACAGGTGACATCGTTCTGCTTGGCGATCCACTTCGCTCGCTGCCACTCTTGATACGATTGTCACGGAAGATGGTGAGTATCATCCGGCAAAATATCATCTGGTTTGCGTTCGGTGTCAATGTCGTCGGAATTGCTCTGGTAGCCTGGCTCATGCCTGCCTGGTCGGAGGAAGGGAGGCAGCAATCTCCATTGTGGGCCGCTATTTATCATCAGATCGGGTCGCTTCTTGTCTTATTGAATGCCATGAGGCTGTTGTGGTTTGAACGTGAAAGCTCGCCGGTTCTGAAGCAATTACTATCATATTCCAATTGGCTTGATCAAAAAATCGAGGCTTGGAATCTGCACGAGTTTAGCCATTGGGTGATCGAGCGCCGAAAAGCTTGCTTTTGGTGTATGATCTGTCTAGCACTCGCAATTTACGCCACGACCAGCCTGGTAATGGTCACTCCTGAAAAAATTGGAGTTGTCAAACGTTGTGGAAAAATACAGCAGGAATTACTTCAGCCTGGGCTGCATCTGAAGCTTCCCTGGCCATTCGATCAGGTCACTCAACTGGAACGTGACCTCATACGTCGAGTCGAAATCGGTTTCAGACGCAATGCGTCTACTTCAGACAGCCAGACATGGTCGAGCACACATAAAGACAACGTGTTGCTGGACCAGGATGAAGCGTTGCTGATGACTGCGGAAGGTAATCTGATTGAAGTGCAGGCAACGGTACTGTACACGGTTTCTGATCCTGTTCGATATTTGCTCGGAACCAGTGATGTTGAACAGGTCATTCGAGCTCAGGCTGAGCATGCATTGAGAGAAGTTGCAGCTCAGCGTCTTTTCGAACCATTGATTGCTTCAGGAAGAGGTCGTTTCCAGCAGGATGCTCTTGCTCGATTGTTAGACCGAACCAAGGCCCTGACGCCTTATCTTGGAATACAAATCAGTGCATTGGCTGTGGAGGATATGCATCCTCCACAAAAAGTGGTGAAGGATTATTACGAAGTAACCCGAGCTTTGGCGGCTCGGACTCGTATTGTCACCGAAGCTCGCATTGAACAGGAGAAAAGCAAATCGAAGGAAACGGTTAATGCCCTGCGCGTGGAGGCTGAATCGCAGGCAGAAGCTCAGGCACGTATTTCGAAGGCGAGTGCTGAACGCGATGTATTTCTGATGCTGCTGTTTCTTCAGCAATATCAATGGAACGGCTTAATCATTCCAACTTTTGGAATTATGCAGCCTGCCTTGATATTCCCTGTTCTGCCTGCAAAGGATGTTGAATGGTTGATAAGACTTACCCAGCATCGAATGACCATTGAAGCAGGCGAAGTACTGCTGGGGCAACGCCCCAAAATCCTGCGAGACCCTTCGATTAAAGGAAGTCTGCAACTCATACCTGAAGCCTTGAAAATGAGGTTGCCTTCTCTGATGGATCGCGAGAGAACCCCACCTAATCCGGAGATGCCATGAAACGGTGGATTTGGTTGATATTGTTTCTGCTTATTGGCCTTCTAGGATTGCGCAGCGCCGTATTGTTTGTGGATGCTGCAGAATATGTATATGTCACCCAGTTTGGCAAACTGGTTAATACATATGATGGTGAGAATGAAGCAGGATTGCAGTTCAAATGGCCTTGGCCAATACAAAGCGCCCTGAGGTTGGATCGACGATTGCAGATTTTCGATATCCCCACGCAGGAATTCCTGATTCGAGATCGAGATACATCGGGCCAGGATAAGCCGCTCCCTTTAACCTTTGATGTTTTTGTCTGTTGGCGTATCGGCTCGCCAAGCCGACAGAATGATGCCGAGGCTGCGGATCGATTTGTCAGAAGTTTTGGAAGCATTATGAGGGCACAACAATACCTGAGGACCCAGATTGTCAGCCGACTGAAGGCAGAATTAGGTGGTATCTTTCTGCACGATCTCATCAATACCGAAGTAGAAAAACTGCAGATCACCAAATTGATGAATCGCGTCAGGTCTCAGCCTGGAAATACTGGCGAGATGAGCGAAAGCCTTGAGCAACAGGCCAACAAGGTTGGCATTCATCTGATGGACATCAAACTGCGAAGGTTCAATCATCCTTTGATGGTGCGAGATGACATTTACTCCAAAATTCGTGAAGAGCGTCGCCGCGAAGCGGAAATGTATCGCAACCAGGGAAATGAGCAGGCCGCACGATTGCGGGCAGAAGGGGATCTCGAAGCTCGTCGGATTCGTTCAGAAGCCGATGCCGCCAGAGTAAGGCTTGAAGGCCAGGCTGAAGCTGAATCAGTCAGACTCTTGAATCAGGCAGCGATGGCTCATCCAGAACTTTATGGCATCGTCAGATTGCTGAAAGGGTCTCAGAAAATGTTTGCTGATGACAAAACGCAACTTATTTTATCGCTTGACCATCCACTACTATCGATTTTCAAAAGCATTCCCCAGTTATCGACGAAACCAGAATCATTGGGGAACAAGAAATGAAGCGGCAAATTTCATGGCTATTGCTCCTGCTGCTCTTGACCTATGCAGCATCTGGGATTTATCAGGTTGCTCCAGGTGAATATGCCGTCGTGCGTCGATGCGGTCAGATACAGAAAGAGCAACGTGGGCCTGGATTGCATTGGGGTTTGCCCTGGGGATTTGATCAGGTCGAACGCGTTGCTGTGGATGAACAAAGGCAGCTTGTCCTGGGTTTTCAGGAAGATGCAGGTCCCGATGACAGTTTAGCCCCTTTGACACAGGCTACACCCACCGGGCAGGCCCTCACAGGTGATAATCAGATAGTTAATGTTCGGATCAGCGTTCATTATCACATCGACATAGATAATCTCGCTCGATTTGTTTTAATCAAGGAACAGTTGGAAGAATCGCTGACAAAGATTGCTGAAGCAAGCCTGACGGAATCGCTGGCAAGTGAAAAGATCGATCATGTGCTCATAGGCAGGTCGATCGGCCTCGAAAATCACTTGCGAAAGTTGATGATGACAAAGGTGAATCAATACCAGCTTGGATTGCTGATAGATAACGTCAATCTGGTCTATGCACGGCCTCCGAACGAACTCATAGAAGTATTTCATGACGTGAATCGAGCCAGATCGCAACGTGACATCGTTATGACCGAAGCACAATCGAAAAGGAACGCCGAAATCTCAGTGGCCAGGCAGGATGCTGATCGAGTGTCAGCAATTGCTCGATCCAATGCCCATGCGAGATTGTCACAAGCCAGATCGGAAGCGGATGCATTTCAAATGTTATTGAAGACATTTCCCAGGCAACATCAGGCGGCATCGTCGGCATTACTCCAGATGTACCTGAATGAAATGCAGCAGATATTAAGCAAAATGCAGGTTCGTACCCTGACCGATCAGGGAGTTGAGCAGGTCGTCATTGTGCCATTGCCAGCCCGCTGAAAATGTCTGAGCGTTAATGAGCATGCTTAACTTTCAATCCCAATTGATTCTGATACTTTTAAAGTTCAAACATTTCATTACTGCTGACAGTTGTTTACAATATGTAAATGAATTGGATCAAGTCACTTTTCACGCTCTGGATAAGCTTGTGCGCTTTGACAGCAGTCTTGTCGCGACAACCACCTCGTGAAGAAAAGCAGAATGCAGTTCGTCGTTCTGGCAGCCTTCAACAGGATGTGCCGCTAGACAAATTACCTGTTCCAACGAACGGGATGATTGTTGTCACACCTGATTTGAAAAGAGCACTTGATGCTCTGGGAGCAGGCAGTGTTGTATTGTCCGCTGAAAGATACAAGGAATTGATGTCGCGCCTAGATTCAGCAAAATCCGGAATGCAGCCACAGGAGATTCTGTTTTCCAGATGCAGCATTGTTGGTGAAGTCAGTATTAAAAGTGGTAGAGAATTGGCTGATCTGACTTTTGACCTTGAATTTCGCACGGATAGCCCTGACACCATCGTCGCGCTTCCTTTCAAAGGACTGAGATTAAGCGCAGCGAGCATTAACGGTGTACCCCCTCTTTGGGGGCCTGATCCGGAAAACATGTCCATACTTATCAGAGAAGCAATGGTATATCAATTGAAAATCTCAACCAGTATTCCCATCAGCCGCGTTGGACAGCAAAAACGCCTTATCCTGGAACGAGTTCCTGCTTCTGCTATAACATCATTGCAGTTGAAATTACAGGGGGCAGCATCACAACCTGAGGTAGCCGGATATGGCAGCATACAGGTTGCTGCAACGACTGATGGGAACTCTCTTCTCCAGGCACCGGCACTGGGGGTTCTATCCAAATTGGAACTCACTTGGCAGCCAAACACAACAACATCCGCTACACAGGCAAGCGTAATCGAAGGCGATTTCCGAATTCATATAGAAGAAACCAATGGAGTTATTGAAGCAAGACTGAAGCCCGTGCCATTTGCACCAATTCAATTACCCTGGAAAATACGATTGCCAGGAAATGCACAGAATGTTCGAGCTGAGTTGTTGCGCAACGAGGGAATGAACAGCGAACCTCTTCTTGCGACTGCTCAGAGAGACGGTACATTTCTGGTTACCAGTGCCTACCCTTTGGTAACAGCCGGATTCAGAGAAATGCTTGTGCGATGGAGGCAGGCATTGCCGGATGATGAATCCTCTGAGGTTGTGCTCCTTGGCAGTTGTCAGGTTATTGAGCCAATCGGACAACAACAGACTGGCACATTGTTGTTTAATATGCCTGATGATCCGGTAGCCTTGTTTAAACCACGACAACTGATTAGCCAGGAACGAAATTCGGCAGAACGTGAATCCCGTCGCCAACAGCGTTACCGTTACGAACAGCAACCGGCTGGCTTCGAGGTATTACCTGTTGCACGGCGTTTTGTTCGCGGGTTGGTTGATGCAAAAATTCGTCATGTGGTAACAGCCCAGCCTCAATCCTGGCTACTGAGCACTGAAATTGAAATCGCCAGCAATACCAGGTCTCAACTCAGTCGCATGGAATTGAGTTGGCCAAGCGGATGGAAGCTGAATCGTCGTATTTTGCTTTCACCGTTGATCAGGGACTTAGAACATGATGAAAAGAATAATAGAGTAAGACTCAGTATCGATAGTAAACCAACTTCCCCATTGATTATCAAACTGGAAGGCCAATCGACAAGTCTTGCTGATCACCTTATCGTGACGCTGCCGCAGGTGCTGTCTGCAGAATGCCTGGTTCATGAGCGTCTTCAATCTGCAGAACTATTGATTCAGAAAGAACAGCTGAAACTGGAAAGCATGAATTCAGAATTGCGTATCTCGCAGGTAGACCCGGCGTTACAGGCGGAAAAAGTTGAAGGAGTACTGAGCCAAAATCAGTTTCGCCTATTGCGGCATCCCGCTAGTCTGACCCTTACCAGGACTTTACTATTACCTCAATATAGCAGTCGTGCAGATGTGTACATCGGCGAAAAGGAATGCATTACACGACAGACATTCCAATTCTCAAACCAGGTGGACTTTCCCCGACAGATTCAGGCATTGATTCCACGTATTGCCAGATCAACACGGTGGTTTCAACAGTTTTCAGATGGAAGAAAGCGTGAACCTGTGACATTCAAATTCACAACAATTGATGACGATGCCATGCAATTGGCTCTCTTGGATTTGCCGACATATAGTGTGAAAGATGTCAAACTTGTCTGCGAAATGGAATCTTCAGCTGATCATCCTATTACAGTTCCATTAGTCCGATTTCACCCAGGACAGGCCAGCCTGCAAAATGTGGTATCAGTTAAGTCAGTTTGTGATACCGGAATCGCTGTATCTTTACCACCTGATTTGACAGGCTGGCTTTTGCAATCCGATGGAGATTACAACGTATACCAAGGCGATTCTCTAACTCCACTCCTGGTGCTCGAGAAAAAAACAGTGCCTGTCGTGGACAAACCGGTTCCGTTAGAGCGTCTGACAACTACCGCCATGCAGCAATCAGGAAGCTGGCTGCTGGAAACAACTTTTGAACTCGGTCCAGTCAATCAAACTCATCTGACTACCATCATGCCACTCTCATCCTCGAAATGGCATTTGCTTGGTTGGAAGTACAACAATGAGACAATGCCGTTAAATCAAATTACACTGGATGAAATGGAGAACAATAGCGGTATCAGGATTCACTTGCCTGTTTCAGCTCTTGGAAAACAGATTCGCGTTTCATTAACGTATGAAGTCGAAAGATCGCAATCCTACTTCTGGTGGCGATTGCCCGTCTTGCATTTCCCAGGCGACTCACGGCAGAATCTTGTACCTCACGACTGGTTTATTCAAGGAAATTCGAAAAGTTGGCTGTGGGCAAGTAATGCTGTCGTGGCAAACTGGTTTCAAACTACGGAGGCCTGGAAGCCTGTAAGTTCACAATCTTTGGCGAATCATGAGCATATAAGTGGGTATCACCTGAGCCATTCTGGATCTGAGCATTCGCTGTGGTTAGTAACCTTACCCCGTATGTATTCCCTGATATTGATGTCGCTATCAGTTTTGGTGTTATTTCAATTCATGCTTCGTCACTATGATTGGAAACAAAGATTTGTATTATTTTTGGCTTTTTTATGGTGTTGTATCTATGCCATAATGCCCAATCTGGCGCTCGCAATACTCTGGAGCAGTGTGCCTGGTGTTGTGGCATGTCTTTTACTGAATGGATGGAACAACTGGGTGAAATCGCGAAGTCATGGGCCTCGAGTGTTTCAGTCAACCGCGCAACGTACCGTAATCAGTACCAGACAATCATTATCGGCTAAACTGCCAAAGAGCGGTTATGATGCTCCTACTGTTTTAGCTTCTAAACCTCCAGTTGCTTCATAGATGCGTTTTAATGTGCGTTACATTTTCTGTATCGTGTTCGCGTTAGTCTGGTTACACCAGCTCGCCATAGGAGATGATGCCTCCTTACCTGGTATTCGCAAAGTCTGGCTTGATACCAATGATAGTCCGTTTAATGTCGGCTCTGACAGTTGGACCAATGTCTCGCTCAAGGAGTTTCAGCAGATACTGACAAAAGCAGAGCAGATTAACAACGCTGAGAAATTTCCTCCCTGGTTGATAAAAGCTCACTATGAAGTATCGATCAAAGATCAGATCTTGCAAGGCAAATCTCAGCTTTACTTCAACAATCCACATCCCATCAAAGCATGGACAAATCTCAGTCCATGGAGCCCATCGATCCTTCCGTACAAGAAAGAAAGCGGCTTAACACTACGCACAAGTGATACCGGGCAGAATGTTCGTGCGCTCATTGAGGTCGGACGAAACCAGTTGCTTGAAATGGATTTCAATTCTTTGGGTGAAGAACGTGCAGATGGAACCTATTTTCAGGTGCAGTTGCCAACCTGTACAATGACAACCATGCAAGTACGGTTGCCTGCTGGATATCGGCTCGATTGGCCAGGCAACGCCCAATATGTTACTGGCCCTTTTCAAAATCAAGGTTCCCCAATCAGACGTTGGAACCTGATAGTGGGAAGTCTATCAAAAAGAGAAATCCAACTGATTGTTCGAAAAGAAAAAGATCAGCAACAGCAGGGATGGTTTGAATCTCGACTTGATGCTGATTTTGTAGTTGGCCAGCGTGAAGTAATTGCAAATTATGAGTTTGAACTGCTTACATGGCATGAACGATTACGGACCATCTCTATCGATTGGCCAGAGAACATTGGTATCGAATCAATCCAATTGAAGAAGTTGGATGTTGAGTTGCCCGTATCAGCCGAGAGAATCTCACCTTCTCAATTGAATTTGAATCTTCCTGAATTTCTGGATCAGCGGGTTAACATACACTTGAAAGGAAAATGGAAATATTCTCCCGATCAGCGAATCGCTTTTCATACCCCGGCGATGCAGAATACGCAGTTATCACGTTCATCGATACGTATAGTGAGCAGTTACGATCTTCCATTAATCGATTGGGATTGGGGAGATTATTTGCCCAGCCAGGCACCACAAAAAGTATTTTCGCTTGACACAGGCGCGGAAATACTGACTCTGACTCCCAGGATTCTTACTGGAAATAGTGTAGGAAAATCACCTTCTGCAAAGTTAGCACGACGGAATAACGAGATTAATTATGTAGAACGTAATTGGTGGAATATAGGACGTGAAAAGAATGAATTAACCGTGCAGTACCACTGTACTGTGTCACAAGGCAGTATGGAGTTTCTTTCGTGGCGCGTTCCAGATGGATGGCAAGTGAAGGAAATCAATAGTGAGCCTTCCGCACGTTTATATGCATGGAATTGGCAACCAGGCAAAGCTCTGATTGTACAGTTAGATAAACCCTTAGTCCCTGGAAACTCTGTATTAGTGTTGGTCAAATTAGTGAAAAATCAACTAGCAACATTCGAGATGGAACCACGCATTGAATACCTGCCCCGGCTTATACCGGTAGAGCATGGTTCGCTGACAGGCAGTTATGCCATGTCTTTTGAACGGGAGGAAACCTGGCTCCCGCCTAGTTTTCACGTAATCAAGGCGCCGGGCCAAAGAACAACTCCACCCATGGATACTTCAGAATTGTGGAGTGACCAAATTACTGTCCCCGACCTTTACTGGCAATTGCATGATTTGCAAGCCAGCGGTACGATTCAATGGCAGGAGTGGAATGAATCAATTCAGACATCAATAATAAATGAGATAAAGGATATCCGCAACGGTCTTGAGCTCATCTATCGTTTGTCAATTCGACCACATTCTGGTCGAGTTACCCAAGTCTCTGTCCGCTTTTCGAGTCCGGTTCAGAATATTGTTTGGAAGTCTGAAACTTCAACCAACAAACCATTTCAGTGGTCACCGATGAGTGCAATAGTAGGTAAACTAGTGTGGGAAACTCCGATTGTCGAAGAGATGATCCTGGAAGCCAGGCTGCCTTGGCATGTCGATCAGCCCATTCCACTTTTATTAGCAGATGATGCGAATGACATTCAATTAAAAGTGGATGAATCCTGGGAGCCTGTATGGGATCAGGGAGATAAATCCAGTTTCAAACAGAATACAGATGATACGAAATGCTGGCGACTGCTACCTCAGACGCAATCGCCACGTCTGATTCGCAAAAAGATCACCGATGATGTACTGATCAATCCGCAGTTAATTACCGTACTCAAGAATGGATATGCAGAAAATCAATACACAGTCAAGCTGGCTGCAACGTCTAATCCACTCACCCTTACAATCCCTTCCGATGCATGGCTGATTGAAGTGTTACTGGATCAGGAGACTTTGGAAACAATCTCCACTTTAACGCTTCCAGCATCTGATCGTGTTAGGATACTAAAGCTTCGATATCGGCAGCCTGTTTTTTCCCAATTCATCTATTCTAGATATCATCCTGTGTATCCGATATGGACTTCCATCAAGTCAACAGCGATTCAGCATCAGGTACAGATGGATCAGCCTGCACTCGGATTAATTGGCTGGAGTGCAACTATTAATCAGGGTGAAATACGCACTCAACAACAGCAGATTCATACTTTGTCATGGATACCGCTTGAAAAATATATCATCCTTATTTTTAGCGTATTTGCAGTCAGCTTTCTCATCGGAGTTTATTGCTCAAAATGGCTTAAAGCTTGTCTGGTAATTCTGTTAATTATTCTTGCTTTCTTATTTCCGTCATATGGCTGGGTGTTATTCGTATCAGGCAGTTTAGGTTTAGTCAGTTATCTGGTACTGAAGGCTGTGCGTACACGTTATGCCATTGTGTTGATCTTCTTGCCCGTCTTGACGTTAGCTGGTCAATCCTGGATACAGGCATGTGATGATCAAAAGATCGAAATGGTTTATATCATTTCTGATGCCACGGGCGACACTGAGAAATCGCGTGTCATGGTGCCAGCAAAACTCTGGACGTTGCTTCAGAGTAAAGCCGCGCAATCTGCGGCAGGTATTCAGCGGCCCTGGTGGATCCGAGAAGTGCACACTACCGGTGAACTGGGTCTACAGCATCTGCGTTTGACTGCAGAATGGAAAGTGGTTGTCGAAGGATCAGGGCCGGTTGATATTCCCTGGCTTGAGTCTAAGCCTCCTCAAGCTGTCAGGTTGAATGGCGTTCTACATGAGCCACGCATGGTACTAGGCCCGTTTGGTATCCAGCAATTTGTATTCAGGATCAAAGAGCCTGGAGAGCACACACTGCAGGTAGATTGGGATCTAAAAGTACAAGCTTTTCGGGGAATGGAAACAGCTTCAATCAAATGGCCAGGAGCACCAGTACAGACTTTGTCCCTAAAGCATGTTGCCAGCGATACTCAGGTTTCTGGAATTGCAGGGCTTTGGACTATCCAACCCGAAAACCAGCGATATCGACTTGATGCCGATGTCGGCATGGTAAGTGTATCAAACCTTGCATGGTTCACTCCTGCTGGAAACAATCTACCTGTTGTAGCTGATGTAGGAGTATTGTGGGAACATCGTGCTTCAGAAAGTGTTGCACATGCAGTAATCAGTTTTCAGATGGACAATACCTGGCTGGATAAAATTAGTCTTAATATTCCCCTGAACACGAGGGTAAGAAATCTGAATGTTACCGGTGATCTCTTTCCCAATCCCACTCCACGAATTCGCAATTGGAATCTTAAGGCTGGTTCAGACAGTCAGGAGCTAACGATTCAACTGCAACGTCCTGTTACTGGACGATGTGTACTCTTACTCGAATTGCCCTGGATTCGAAATCAAGTAAATGAAAAAATTCCGCTTTATGGAATCGAAGTAAATGGAGCAGACATACGAAACAATTTTGTAGCTTACCTGCTTGATGGCATCACGGGAAAGTCGGACCGGGAACTAACTCCAATACAGAAATCCCGGACAGATTTTGCCAGACCCTGGCTACCATCTCTTGCATTGTTACCTGGTAGCTCAATTATCAGGATGCCTGGGTTTCGTGAAGTCCCTGCATCGATTCAGATTCAATCTGAATATGTAGATGCTACACTTAAGACCCGATTGGATATTCAACTCGATTTGCAGCAGGTCACATATCGCTTCACTGCCGATTCGGCCGATAAGAATGTTCCGGTGTATCTCACAGGCCAGATAGACCCTGGAATCAAAATTCAGGATATATCAGGCGAAAGTGTCATACGCTGGCATCAGACTGCCATACAGTCCTCCGGACCTAGTCAACTTTTCATCTGGCTGAGCGGTAAATCAAAATCTGAACAGCAGAATCTTTTTACCATAAGAAGCAGCATTCCGATCGAGCATATGGATAAAAACAGAGTGCGTATTCCCCTATTTGCAATCAGGTGGGATGGAATCTCGATACAAGAACACTTGCCTATAACTTTGAGGAATCTACGCCCCTATCGCTCGCAGTTGGCGTCTTATTCCCCAGGTTTAATGGAACACTGGGGACCTCATCTGGAGACCAACATCCTCGGACAATGGAGTTTGCCAATTTCTATGCCTTTTGGCTCCATGATCGTGTTGCAGGAGGAATCGCGAAAACAGAGTCCGACCTTTACCAAACTATGGGATAATGCCGAGAAATGCTGGCGATACACGCTGCAAGCATCCACGGATGAAACACTCCCTGCTGAATTGGAACTTATGATACAGAATGGAAAGATAGAAGATGATTGGCAATTCGAAGCGAATGTGCCTTTGGTTTCGCGACCAGTTCGTGGTCAGAAGGCGGAGTTGGTCTGGGCTCTTCAACTCGCCAGACCTGTTAAACGTCTGCAAATCAAAATGAAACCGGCAGCCAGAAGTGAAGGCAAGCAGGTGGAACCTGTTATTTCATTCCCCGCGTGGTCAACACTCGTTTCTCCTTGAATTGACAGTTTATGATTGACGGCATCTGCCTTGGACATCAGACTTTGACTCATGTCAACCAAATCACCTTTGTCGCAGTCGAATGTTCTTCCTCGAGTCATGGGATTGTGGACTGCTATTGCTTTAGTGGTAGGAGGCACCATTGGGACTGGTGTATTTGTCAAGCCTCAGGTAGTGGCCAGGAATCTTGGTAGTTTTGACTGGGCGATATCTGCATGGATTCTCTGCGGTGTACTCGCTTTCTTTGGCTGTATGGCATTAGCTGAATTATCCGCAATGATGCCCCAAGCGGGTGGCAATTATGTCTATCTCAAACGTGGATATGGTCCGGTTGCTGGTTTTCTGTGGGGCTGGATTGAATTCTGGGTCATGCGAACCGGTTCTATTGCTGCATTAGCCTGGATGGCAACTGAAACTCTGTTCGTAGATTTCCTTCAAATTCAGTTGGAGCCTGGTGGTATTCTGATTGGCTCATTAATTGTGGTCCTGTTCCTGACCGTTATCAACGCAGTGGGGTTGAGTTGGGGAGGTGCATTCCAGAACCTCACCACCAGTCTGAAAATAGGAACACTCGTCATCATTGCGTTACTGCCGTTCTTATTTGGTTCAGCTGACATTCAGAAACTGTCTGAACAAATTGAATCGCCACCACATCGCATGGTTGGTTTCGCTGGTGCCATGCTGGCCACATTGTGGGCATATAAAGGATGGGCAGATCTGGGTGCTGTCGCAGAAGATATCGAGGAGCCATCACGCAACCTACCCCGTGCCTTCGCTTATGGCTTATTGATCATTGCTGGCTTATACGTCGCTGCCAACCTGGCGTATGCACTGGTTCTGACACCAACGGAAATGATTCAGTTGCCTGCTGGAAAAAACGTTGCAGCCGGGTTTATGGAGAAACTGCTGGCAGGCTGGGGTGCTTCTGCGAGTGAATGGGGTGGTCGTATCGTGTCGCTGATCATTGGCATCTCAGCTATTGGCGCCATGAATGCCAGTGTGTTAGTTGGTCCTCGTGGATACTTTGCCTTGGCACGCGATGGCTTATTCCCACGCTGGTTCAGCACAACTTCTGGCAGGGAAACTACTCCGTTGACATCGATACTCCTGCAAAGCCTGTGGACTTGCCTTCTGATTATTGGTTCGGAGCTTGTCAGGCGTTTCAGTATTGCGTTTACTACCAATCCATTTGATCTGCTTACCGATTACGTAGTATTTGGTGCAGTGATTTTCGAGACCCTGGCTGTATCAGCAGTGTTTCGAATGCGTTATCTGGAACCCGATCTTGTGCGACCGTTCCGTTGCTGGGGCTATCCCTGGGCTCCTGCTCTGCATGTACTGGCCATGATTTATGTGGCGGTAGAAACAGTTCGGCACCAATGGCTTCAATCTTCAGTGGCTCTCGGCTTCATTGCCCTGGGGGCAGTTGTCTATCTGCTGGTGCATGGCAGGCGTCGTTCGCTATAACAAACGCATCTTTCACAGTGAGAAACAACATGCCGCACTGGCCTGATGTCCGTGATTCCGTGATGAAACACCCTGAGGTTACCTACCTGAATGCCGGTTCGATCAGCATTACCCCGCGTGCGGTCTATGAACAGGCAGTTCAGTTGCGGGAAAAGATGCATGGCAACCCGGTTGATTACGTCTGGCGAACCAGTGCTGCTCCGCTGTGGAAAGCACGTTCTCGTCTGGCACAATTTGTTGGGACAACACCAGAGAGATTGATACTGGCCCAGAATGTTTCGCAGGCAATCAACTTCGTTGCAAGCTCCATCAAGCTGCCTGAGAACAGTGAAATTCTCACGACGGATCATGAATATCTGGCGATGCGCTGGGCGTGGGATCGTGCTGCTGAGAGGCTGAACATTCCTCTCAGAATCATGAAGCTGCCTGTACATTCACAGGACCCAGACCAACTAACGCAGGCTGTCATCGATGCATTTTCGCCCGAGACAAGTTTGTTGTTTATCAGCCACATTCTGTACACGACTGGTTTGATACTTCCCATACGTTCCATCTGTCAGGAAGCGCGTCGAAGGAGAATTCTCACAGTAATTGATGGTGCTCATGGCCCAGGCATGATTCCACTCAGCCTCGATGAAATGGGAGCTGATTTCTATGCCACCAATCTGCACAAGTGGTTTATGGCACCCAATGGTTCAGGTTTTCTCTACGTTGCTCCGGGTCGTGAACCGCTGATTGCTCCCTGGCAGGTCAGTTGGGGGTGGAAATATGATCGCGACAAGGCTCATGAACAGGGCGAGTACGGCTGTACCTACTGGCAGCGATCTTTTGAATTCGAAGGCACACGAGATATCACACCCTGGCTGACACTAGGCACAGGTGTTGATTTTCTTGACAACCTGGGTGCAGAGGTAATTCGAAACCGTCACCATGAACTGAGTACGCTGGTACGTAGGCTTTTCGACGGGCTGGAAGGATTAACATTGATCACTCCCAACCATGCCGAGTTACGAGGCGGACTTACTGCTTTTCGTATGCCCGCCAATGTAGATGGCCACAAGGCACGAAAATACCTTTGGGAAAACTACAAGATTGAAATCAACATGGTCGAGCATCCTGATGGGCCATTCTTCAGGTTATCCACGCACATCTACAACTTGCCCGAAGAGATTCAGAAACTGGCCAGCCTGGTGCCGGAGGCATTTGCACACGCACGGAGGCACTAAAGTTTTATTTTGACCAGTTGTTCCTGATGGCGTGGAGATACGCCAAACTGTTCAATGGAATAACTACCTTTTTCTGAAAACCATTGTTGCAGAAGTTTCTCTCCTTCTTTCGGGCTTGCAGGGGAGCAGGCGAAAGTTTTACCTTGGACATCACGTCGTAAATGCCCCTCCTCAACAATGATCTCACCACCTTTGATGACAAATCTGGGTGAACGAAACATCTGTTCGCGATTGGTATGATCTGAGTAAATAGTGATATCAGCATCTGCACCGGGTCCGAGATGTCCTTTGTGCTTCAGGCCAAGGATTCGCGCCGGGGCTGATCGAGTAATGATGGCGATTTCCTGCAGAGTATACTCCCGGTGCAAATCACGTAATACTGACTTTTCCTGCACGGAATGAGGCAATCGCTTGAATGCTTCCCGTCGACAGGCGGCATCCATCAGCAACGCCATGATTGCTGGATATGCAAAAAAAGAGGCTCCATTGGGATGATCAGTCGAAAGCACCACCTGCCAGGGATTTTGAGCCAGCAGCAACAACTCTAGTCCGATAGCCCATTGCCAGGCGTGAAGTGTGACCTTGTCCTTAAATTCAAATGGCAACATTCCGCAACCTGATTCAAGTTCTGAATCCAGATTGACCCACCGTTTGCCTGTCAGTTGCCAGAGCAGATATTCGAGTGGGGAATCTTCCGTGAGTGTTACCACATTGCCAAACATGACCTGCCCAATGTCGCAAGTCGTTTCGGGATGTGCATTCAGATACTCCATCAAGCGTTCCGAAGAACTGGTGATGGTGCCTTTATCGTTACCGTAAGCATGAAATTGAATATGCGTTAAATGATGCCTTCTACCTTGGAGCGCCTTCAGGGTCTGCAGCGTTATGTCAAAATTGCCCGGTACACCCAGTCGATTTGCGTGTACATGAATGGGATGAGGTAGTTTGAATCTGTCAGCAACATCGGCCAACTCAGTCATAATAGTGCGTGGAGTGATCGAACTGCTACCTAATTGAGAATCAATCGATTCAACTTCTAATGGATTGCCGCCGTGACGTTGCCAGGTGGATACAGCACCGGGATTGACGATCTTGATGCCATAGGCGCCTGTCCGATGGAGCAAAGCGGAAACGATGGCTTCCAGTCGAGATGAATCTTTCGCTGTGAGGGCATCCAGCACCTGTTTATGATTGCCCAGCAGCAACAGAAAGCCTTTATCGAGATTAGGGGTATCAGCAAGTTCAAAATGCGTTTGTCTGGCAGCCGAAGCGCTGATCGCTGCTTCGATTGCTGTTGTGTATCCGAGTGCAGCATATCGTCGTCCAGTCAATATTGCAGAAGCGAGCAATCCATCATGGTTGTTCTGAACCAGTTCTGGCAGTAGCCGACGCGCCCGATTCACACATGGCCCGGCAATGTGGCAATGCATATCCACTCCGCCCGGCATCACCACCATGCCTGAAACATCCAGTGAGCTGACTTGATCCTTCCGAGTGAATTGAGAAACGAGTTTGCCATTTTCAATCAGAATGTCCTTTATCACTCCATCAATCTGGTTGGCTGGATCATAGACTTTACCACCTTGTAGTTTCAATCGGTCAGTCATAGCTGCACCTTCCGTGAGATCGTCTCCAGTAGAGCAGCAGTAGGCGAAGGTTGTCCCTTTGCCTGTCCCACCAGTCGGAGCATTACGCCGTCGCCACGCACAATATGTGCATCATAAACCGGGCTTAACAGTGGCACCTCCATCGCAAACTCTGCTTGTTGAAAGTCCGGAGATTGGGAGATGACAATTTCCTTGAACCTGGAACGGTCGAAGTGTGGGTGCTTTTGCTTCATGGATTTCCAGAACAGGTTGGGATCTACACCAATCCAGAGAATCACATCGAGTGCATGTTGCAGAATGAGCTTTTCTGCTTCCCCCATGTGTGGCAGATACTGAGCCTGGTTGTTGCTGAATCGCAAAGGCCCGGGAAAGCCTGTCAGCCAGGTGAGGGCTTCTGTAACAGTACGTGCCTTACCGGTACTGCCGAGCAGTGATATGCCAACCCTTCGATGTGCACGCTGATGTGCAGCCCACTGCTGCCATTGTGCAACGTACGGTACATCGTCGAGTGCCAATTGAGCCAGAAAGTAGATTTGAATGCATTGAGCTTTTGTAGCCGCAGCAGAAAGTGACTTCAGATGAGCAGGTAGCAGTTCTCCTTTTTCGTCATGCAGTCGCAAATGAAGAATGTTCTTCATCCTTTCTTGCGGAGTCCACAAAACCTCCAGTTGAGTTCTGTTTTTTCCTGGCCCTTTGCTGAAGTGTCGTTCACGAAAGCGAGGTTGAACAGCATCGACACCTTTCTCAAATCCAATAAACAGTATGAGGTTAGCAGCCTGTTCTGTCTCCGCTCGACTCAGTGCAAGATCAGGTGCATCATGCCCCCAGAATCGAATAGGATCAGCAGGCCAGGTGCATAGCCAGGCATTCAATAATTCAGCCAGGCGTACCGAAGCAGCAATATCTTCTACGGTTACCAAGCTTAATCCGAGTATACCGGGACTTTGTGCATTTCTCAGAAGTTGAACAGTTCTATCAACCAGTTGTTCTTGAGAGATTAGCTGACCTTTCTGCCAGCAGCGGTCCTGGCTGTTCAATGCATGACGAATAAATGTAGTACCCTGCTCACAAGCATTGGCATACGCAATTGCTTCACCACTATGGTGCAGCTCGATGTCATCGCACAAACAGCCGCATCCTGAACATACGACAGGTCCGGCTGGTACTGCACTGGTTGGAGAGGAGTTTGTTTCCAAGTGAGTTCCGCATGAACTTACATTATTGGGACGATTATACCGTTATCGTTACAATTCACCATGTCAGGGAATGAATCTGAAGCCAACGGGAAAGTGTGGAATGAAACGAGCGTCAGCCAGGCAGAATGTGACTTTGATCGGCATGCCTGGTTCTGGGAAAACAACCATAGGCAGATATCTCGCCAAGCATTGGGGTTGGACTTTTTTCGATACCGACCATTTCATTGAATCGGGCGAAGGTAAAACCCTTGAGCAGATCATTGAAACCATTGGCTTTGTTTCCTTCGTTAATCTGGAAGGCGAGTACATCAAGAAGGTACAGGGGCAGCAACAGATCATTTCCACCGGCGGAAGTGTTATTTATGTAGATGCTGCGATGCAGCATTTACGCACCATCAGCACCATTGTTTATCTCGAAACGCCATTGCCCACTCTTGAAGAACGTGTGGGCGATTTGAAAGTTCGTGGAGTCGTCATTGCACCGGATCAGTCGCTTGCCAGTTTACTGGAACAGCGGCATCCACTCTATGTGAAGTATGCTGATGTAATAAACGTCTGTGATGGAGATGAACCAGAGTTAAGCAGTCAGGAAGTCATCAAACAGGTGGAACATCGCTGGAATACATGACAGAGAGTGTTTGGTCTGGTAAATTAGTCGAATCACAGGAGTGGTTACATGGTTCGCGTCGGTTTGGTGGGCATCGGCTTCATGGGCATGATTCATTATCTGGCTTACCAGAAAGTACCCGGAGTCAAGGTTGTTGCCATCTGTGAACGCGATGCAAAAAAGCGGGCGGGGGATTGGACAGACATTCAGGGCAACTTCGGCCCACGTGGTTCGCAGATGGATTTATCCGGCATCGACTGTTACGAAAGTTACGAAGAATTCCTTCTGAAATCTGATGTTGATCTCGTCGATCTTTGTTTGCCTACCGAGATGCATGTATCGTGGTCGCTGCAGGCACTGGCTGCAGGCAAACATGTGTTTGTCGAAAAACCTTTGGCGTTGACTACGGCAGAGGCAGATCGTTGTCTAAGTGCAGCGAAGCAGGCAGGCAAGTTGCACTTTGTCGGGCATGTGTTGCCTTTCTTCCCTGAGTTCAGCTATGCCTTGAAGTTCGTTCAAAGCGGCCAGGGTGGAAAACTGCAGGCTGCACATTTGCGACGGTTGATCTGCAAGCCACTTTGGCGGAAAGGTCCCCAGGCAGATGGCCCGGCAGTTGATCTGCACATTCACGATAACCATTTTGCCTGCCTGCTCGCTGGCACACCCAAAGCAGTTCGCAGCAAAGGCGTGGTGGATAGAGATAATGTGGTTCAGCATGTGGAAACGCAATATCTCTATGATGATGTCAGTCAGTGCATTACTTCAGCGAGTGGGGCGCTGTATCAGCAGGGATGTGGTTTTTCACACGGGTTTACCATCCTGATGGAAAAAGCCAGCTTGCTCTTCGATTCACTTGGCATTCCGCTGACCTTGTTGACTCATGATGGCAAATCAGAGAAAGTGTCGCTGCCGGGATCAGGCGATCCGGTCGATGCCTTCTCAGCGGAGATTGCTGAAGTGGTTGCATCGGTAAGGCAAGGCAAGCGCTCAGCGATACTCGATGGCAAGCTTGGTCGCGATGCATTGGCGATCAGTTTGTCGGAAGAAGATGCAGTCAAGTCAGGTCGTGAAGTGAACATTCCAACTGCTTAACAAGGGAAATCATGCAAGCACATATTACGGTTCTTCCCGGTGATGGTATCGGCCCAGAAGTGACAAGCTGCGCCCTCGAAGTTCTGCAGCGCGTTGCAACGAAGTTTGGGCATACGTTTACCACCAAAACGATGCTCGTTGGCGGCGCTTCCATTGATGCCCACGGAACGGCATTAACCGATGAGACATTGCGCGCCTGTCAGCAAAGCCAGGCTGTTCTGCTGGGTGCTGTAGGTGGGCCGAAGTGGGACAACCCGCAAGCAACGGTCAGGCCGGAACAGGGCTTGCTTGCTTTACGCAAAGGCCTGGGAGTGTTTGCCAACCTGCGTCCGGTCAAAGTGCATCCGGCACTGGTGAATGCATCGCCATTGAAACCTGAATTTTTAAAAGGTGTTGATATCCTGGTGATGCGTGAACTCACCGGTGGTTTATATTTTGCAACGCCCCGTTTTCGTGAGAAAACAGCAGCAGGATATGAACGTGCTGTGGATACTCTTGAATATGCAGACTACGAAGTGGAACGTGTGGTTGATCTAGCGTGCCAATTAGCTATGGCACGGAGAAAGAAAGTTACTTCGGTGGATAAGGCCAATGTGCTTGATTCTTCGCGTCTGTGGCGGCAGGTGACCAACCGCGTAGCAGCACGGTATCCGGAAGTAAAACTGGAGCACATGCTGGTCGATACTGCAGCTATGCGACTCATCTCAGCTCCCAGCAGTTTTGATGTTCTGGTCACCGAGAATATGTTTGGCGATATATTGACCGACGAAGCCTCGGTGCTGGCTGGTTCCATGGGCATGTTGCCCTCTGCTTCACTCGGTAAAGATGTGCCGGGACTGTATGAGCCCATTCATGGATCAGCGCCAGACATTGCCGGAAAGGGAATTGCCAACCCCATTGGAACCATTTTGTCAGTTGCACTATTGCTACGCTATTCACTGAAACTTGAGAGGGAGGCTGCAGCGATTGAAGGTGCAGTTGACCGTATCATCAGTGATGGTCACCGTTCACAAGATTTAGGCGGGAAGTTGACGACAAATCAGGTTTCTCATGCTATTCTAGAATGCTTGGCCAACTAAGCTGCCCCTTGATCATCCCAGATTGACATCCATGAAGATTGGCTACAACACCAACGGCTTTGCTCACCATCGATTAACCGATGCCTTGCATATTCTGGGTGATATCGGTTATCAATCCGTTGCGATCACACTTGACTATCATTCGCTGAATCCATTTGAGGCAGATCCGAGGCCGCAACTGGATGAAGTGAGGGCGATTCTGGAATCGTACC
The DNA here is from genome assembly GCA_016795155.1 of Planctomycetia bacterium. NCBI lineage: Bacteria > Pseudomonadati > Planctomycetota > Planctomycetia > Planctomycetia bacterium. The sequence goes on from JAEUIE010000032.1 coordinate 89,115, forward strand.
AGATGGCTTGTGTCATTGAGACCGGCGCCAGGTATCTGCTTGATCCCTATCGCAAACATCAGCCGACACTGCTGGATGCCGAGCCAGGTGAACGATCCAGGCGCATCGGTATGTTGCTGCGATCCATCGAATATGCTCATCATCTGGGTGCAGACGCTGTCAGTTTCTGGTCGGGCTCTCCGAACGATAAAGCACCGGCTGAAGTCCATTGGCAACGCATGGTGGATAGTTGCAGGTGGCTATGTGATCATGCAGAAAAGCGCAAAGTCCGGTTGGCTTTTGAGCCTGAACCGGGCATGCTCATTGCCTCAACCAACGATTTTGGCAAATTGCATCGACAATTGAATCATCCCTATTTTGGTTTAACCCTCGACCTGGGACATGTGCATTGCCTGGGTGAAGGTCCTATTCCACCGATTATTCGTCGCTGGAGCCATGTGCTCTGGAACATTCATGTCGAAGACATGCGACAGGGAGAACATCAACATCTGATGTTCGGCGAAGGGGAAATGGAGTTCGACTCGATTGCACAGGCACTTCACGAAGTGGGGTACGAAGGTGGTCTGCATGTGGAATTGAGTCGTCATAGCTATGACGCTGTCAATGTCGCTGCATCGGCGTTACACTACCTGCAGGAACATGGATTTGCTTCTCCTGCCAGTCGCTGCTTGGCCTAGCAGCTAGAGTTGTAGAAAGCCATCTTGATTTCTAATTCATCAACTGCATCAAGCAGATAGACCAATAGCTCAGCTTGTGACCAGACGCATTTCTGGTACGATGTCATACCAGATATTAATTGGCAGGGAAGCCGATGCGTGTTGCACTTTTTTCGAGGAATCTACATACTGCAGATGCAGTCGGTAAGCAGGTTTTGGCCAAGCTGCACTTCTTTCAGCAGCGTGGCGCTGAAGTAAAACTTTTCCTTACTGAGCCTTGTTCCCAAAACCCTGAGCTGAATACAACCCAGTATGTAATTGGTTCAGCGAAAGAGATTTGGAAACAACCTGAACATCGACGTTACTTACAGTCGTCCGATTGGATTATTGCCGAGTTTGCAGCATCATATTCCCTGCTTGACCTGCTCCCGGCCCTGCAACATGCTGGGCCACGAGTGCTGATTGATTATCACGGCATCACGCCGCTGGAACTGGCAGAAGAGGGTTTGAAGTCAGAAATTATTCAGGCAAACAGCCAATGTGCTCTGCTTTGGTGTGCTGATGCAGTGATGGTGCACAGCCAGTTTGCTGCAGGCGAATTGCAATCAGCCATTAATCTGCCTGCTGAACGTATCTATGTGATTCCATGCTGGGTACAAGCATCGGTTCAACAAAATCACCTGCAAAACAAAGTACAGCAATTGCGGCTACCATTTGGCCGTTCCAGAATCCTTCTGTTTACTGGAAGAATGGCCAGGAACAAGCTGCCGGAAATGCTGATACAGGCTCTGTCCATTTTGAATCAGACAGGTCAATCGTATCAGGCTGTATTCATTGGCAAGCAGGATGACATCTATCAAACGAGATTGCAGGCTTGTCATTCCCTGGCCCGGCAACTTGGTGTTGAGGATCGCGTTCACTTTATGGGCTGTGTCAGCAATACAGAATTGCAAGCCTGGTATTCTGCTGCTGATACACTCATCTTGCCTTCGCGACATGAGTGCTTTGGCATGCCCATCGTGGAAGCGATGATGTCGGGTACTCCAGTCATTGGACTGCAAGCAGGTTCGCTACCTGAAGTCATCGGGCATGCTGGCTACACCGTTCGCAATCCAGAAGAGTTGGCAAGCCAGTTGCAGGTTCTGTTCAGTAAACCTGTGGTTTGTTCATCAAAGCGAGTTGCGATAGTAACCCATCGGTATGGTCAGCATTTTGCTGGCGGTGCAGAGAAATCGCTGCGAACCATGGCCAAGGCACTTCAGCAGCGTGGGTACGCGATTGATATCCTCACTACCTGCAATGTACATGAAAACAGGTGGAGTAACACACTGCCTGCTGGCACTGTCAGCGAAGATGGTTTTCAGGTGAAGCGATTTCCGATTGACCCATTCAATGCTTCCAAACTGGGTGATGCCTACGAGAAAATCAGCCAACGACGGGGCAAAGTGGATCATGGCACTGAGCAACTCTATCTGAATAATTCTCTGAGTTCTCAGTCATTAATTGCAGAATTGAAGTCGCAGTTGGATCAGTATCAGGCAGTCATCACCGGGCCTTATTTATTTAAGTTGGTGTACGATGTGGTGCAGGCATGTGGAAGTAAAGTGCTGCTGGCACCGTGCTTTCATAATGAGCCTTTGGCCCGTCTTGAAGCCTTTAGAACTGCCTACCGTCAGGCAGGGGGAATGTTGTTCCACTCGGATGTGGAAGCAGAATTCACCAGCCAGTTATTGGGAATTCACCATCCTCGACATGCAGTGATGGGAACAGTGTTGGAGCCTGCTGCATTTCAGGGGAACGCTGCATCAGGCCAGCAAAAGTGTGGTGAGAACTATCTCGTCTATGTGGGAAGATACTGTCCGGAAAAGGGATTGGATTGCCTGATCGAATGGCTTGATCAGATCAATCGAAATTCAGCGAACCCTGTGAAACTGGTCTGTATGGGGCAGGGGCCACGCAAGCTGCCGTCCAAACCCTGGCTGATGGATTTAGGTTATCTTGATGAAGCAGAAAAGCGTGATGTTATTGCTGGTGCATTGGCTCTGGTAAATCTTTCCCGCCAGGAATCGCTCTCGATTGTGGCCTTGGAAGCCTGGGCATTGGGTGTGCCGGTGATAGTTCACGAGCAATGCTCGGTGTTAAAAGAGCAGGTCAAACGTTCCCAAGCTGGAAGGGTAGTTGGATCGGTGCAAGCACTGAAAGACGTAATCACTACCTGGATGAAAAACCCAGATGAGAGAGTTGATACGGGATCACATGGAAGAACATGGGTGATGCAGGAATATGCATCAGCCGAGCGCTACGCGGGTAAATTGGATCAGTTAGTCAGATCATTGTCTGACCCAATAAGTAAGGTTGCAAAAGAACAGGGGATTCGCAGAGCAAATGGGTTTGATCCTGCCCTCTGGGAAGAGCGATTGTCGTTAATTCTGGATGCTGTCTGGTCTGAGGAACCACGCAAACAGCACGCTCGGGTTGAAATAGAATTGTTGCAACATGAACTCGTTCTTACGCCAACAGCGAAATCCATCGCAACGACAGTGCGTGCAAGAAACCTTGGCAATATACTGTTGCCTTCCCATGGGCCTGCTCGCTGTTCCTGGCAGGTGCAATGGCTTAATGCAAAGCATGCTTGCGTTGGACAGATTCAGGTAATACCTCTTGCAGCAGCCCTTATGCCAGGACAAGAGCAGATGTGCGTACTGTCTATTGATGTTCCTGCTGATTCTCAAATAACAGGCATGCAGCTTCAATTAAGGCAAAAGGAAATGGTGTTGAATACTGCAACAGCCCGGATTATGGAAAAGAACAACTCACAGTCTGATATTCAACATGACAGACCAATTGCAGCCATTGAGCCATTGCTTCGCCAGCTCAGGTCATTGCTGTCGGAAGCCAAGCAGGTGGAAACCCTGCCTGAAACATATCAGGACGTTACAGAAGGTCTGCTGGCTACACTGAAAAAACAGGTTAAACACAAACTGCTCAACAACTTCCGGAAAGCCTATGTGGATGTAGCGTTCAGGCAGCAATCTGACTTGAACGAAAAGCTGATTGTGTGTATGAGTCTGTTGCTGGAAGCACTATCAACCCAGGATAGCACCGCTCAGGCTGCTGAGCAGGACAGGCGAGTTCGCAGACTTGAAAAACAGATGCGAAAGGATCGCCGTCAGATACGTTTGCTGGAGCGACAACTGCAGCGTTGGCAAACGCCAGTGCAAACGGGAATTCAGGGGGAAACACCATGAAATGCGTAGTAACTGGAGCAGCGGGATTCATAGGCTCGCATCTGAGTGAAAGATTGATCCATCATGGGCATGAAGTCATAGGCATCGATTCACTGGTGCCTTATTATTCCCCTGAACTGAAGCAACAGAACATTCAATGGCTCAAACAGCATCCACGCTTTGTGCTGCATCAGCACGATCTGCGTTATCAGCCAGTCCATGAACTGGTTCAGCAGGCTGATGTCATCATCCATCTTGCTGCCATGCCGGGTTTGTCTGCCAGTTGGACCAAATTCGATGACTACATGACATGCAATCTGCTTGGCACGCAGAAACTGCTCGAAGCAGTGCGAGAAACCAAGGTGCGTTTGCAACGATTCATTCTAGGTTCAACTTCCTCGGTCTATGGCAAATATGCATCCGGTGATGAAACAGCACCAACAGTACCGTTTTCTCCATACGGAGTAACTAAATTAGCTGCAGAGCACCTGGCTCGTTCATACGAAGAAAACTATGAGCTGCCTCTGGTGGTGCTTCGTTTCTTTTCCGTCTATGGACCAAGGCAGCGTCCGGATATGGGTTATAACAAATTCATTCAGGCCCTCTTGACCGGCTCTCCGATCTCACTGTTTGGAGATGGCAAGCAGGTGCGAGGCAATACCTATATTCATGATTGCGTTTCAGCAATCGAAGCGTCCATGCAGGCCCCCGTACATGAGACATATAACATTGGCGGCGGTGAAATGGCCAATGTCTGGGACATCCTCAAGATGCTGGAAAAAATCAGCCAGAAAACAGCCCTTGTTAATCGCATGGATGCGCGACCAGGTGATCAGCGATACACGATGGCCGATACCAGTCGTCTGTTCAGGCACACTGGCTGGACACCGCAAACACCTCTCGAAGAGGGATTAACACAGCAATTCCTTTGGCAGCAACGCATGTTTGAACAGTTAGGTAAATCGACTATTCGCCGTGCAGCATAATCATTGCTGCTTAAAGTAATAAAGCACGGCCAAGGTGATGATAAAGCCAAGGAACATGACCAGACCGAGTAGAATTACCAGGCGAATATCGCTCTTGGATTGTGAAGGCTTCTGCAAGCGGTAATTTGCCGGAACGGTGAAAACAGTTTCGGGCGAAATGCCTGGCTGGATGATGATGCCACTATGGGGCGTTCGAGGCGGTGGCGATTTAGGAGTGGCATCCGACTTGGGTTTGTTCATCGAACCGGAACCAGGACCAGTTGGCGAAAACCCACCACTGCCTGGCTTGGGTAGCGAACCACTGCCAGGGCCGCTGCTGTCGACACGGGGAATCGCAGTGCCTGAAAGCGGTGTCAATAAAGGCACAGCTACGGGAACGATTACCAGGTCTCGGAATTCCGGATGTGTACGAAGTTGTTCAAATGGGCCAGTAGGCAGACGGCTGACACGAATATCATTGGCATCGCCCAGTCGGCCTTCCTTGAAGCATCGGCGGATGGACTGCATGGCACCTTTAACTGTATGTGTGGTACCGAATTCATCTGAATAAACGATATACCACAAATCGGTTTGGCCTGATGTCGAACTGCTTGAACCCACGCGGCGCGTTGATCTGCCACTGATATCTTCAACAAACTCCCTGCACGTAGACGGGCGCTGCATGGGGTCAGCACTCATCGCCCGGCGAATGGCCCAATCCAATCGTTCACTCAGATGCGGGTTCAATTCACGGGGTGGAGGATAGTCGTTCTGAACCTTCTTCATCCATGCATCAAGAGGGCTGCATGATCGGAATGGCAGTTCGCCTGTCACCGCCATGTAAAGCGTGGCAGCCAGCGAATAAATATCGCAACGGGAATCGGCGTTTTTGGCATTGCGAAATTGCTCAGGTGCCATGAACTGAGGTGTGCCTAATCCACGACCGGTTCGAGTGAGATTCAAATCAGTTTCGTTTTCCTTGACCAGACCGAGGTCGGCAATTTTTGATGTGCCATCTGGTTTAATTAGAATGTTATCAGGCTTAACGTCGCGATGGACCATTCCATTCGAATGAGCTTTATGTAGACCTTGTGCAATCTGTGCAATGATCCGGATGGCTTCTTTTTCTGGTAAGCGGCCCTGCTGATCGATGCGCTGGCCCAGCGTTTCTCCTTCGACATATTCCATCACCAGGTATGGACTGCCATTGTCATAGCCGAAATCTAATGCTCGGACAATATTGGGATGATCCAGGGTGCTGGCAGCTTTAAACTCTTGTTCGAATCGCTTAACGAGAACGGCATTAGATGCCATGTTGGCTGGGACAATTTTGATTGCAATTATTTCGCCGGTAATGTTATTTCGAGCTTTATAGACCGATCCCATGCCACCATCGGCGATCTTACTCAGGAGATCGTAGTCCCCTACGGTGCGTAGAGGAACGACCCCGCGTAATTCGTCGGTCGGCATCCGTAAACCCCAATAACACCATTACTTAACTACACTTCTTACTATAGCTTATTGCCACTGAAATGCAGTAAACATTTCAGTGGTCTTACCATTTTTTTATGTCCGGAAGAAACGAAGTTATTGGTTCGTTTCTTGGCTTAAACATGAGAATTTACACGATCTGCATAACAGATAGTGACTGCCCTTACTGAACCTTCTTTGCGCTCTTGATGATTATGTCCTCAGTAGGCACATCCTGATGTCCACCAACACTGGTGGTTGAAATAGCTTTGATGCGATCAACCGTATCCATTCCTTCAATGACTTTGCCGAATACGCAGTAGCCCCAGCCATCGCGAGCATTGGGCTGATCGAGAAATCGGTTGTCTACGATGTTGATGAAGAATTGTGCCGTTGCACTGTGGGGATTCCCGGTTCGTGCCATGGCAATAGTGCCACGTGTATTGGAAAGGCCATTTTTGGCTTCATTCTTGATCGGAGCGTCGGTTTTCTTTTCAGACATACCTGGGTTCATGCCACCACCCTGAATCATGAACTTGGCAATCACACGATGGAAGATTGTTCCATCATAGTGCTTCTTTTCCACGTAGTTCAAGAAGTTTTTAACGGTTTCAGGTGCCTTGTCAGTATAGAGTTCAATCTTGATGTTACCTTTGTTGGTTTCCAGCAGTACTACAGGATTTTTGCTGTCGCCCTGGGCAAACATCATTCCGGTTGCAAACAGAACCAGTGTCAGGCTACTGATGATACTTTTCAACTGCATGAGACACCTCGTGTGTGTAAGAAACATTCCTCGACTCATTGGATATTAGTATTAACTGATGACTCGACTGACATCATCCGGCCCGTTAGACTATGAGTTTGTTCCCGATGTGGAGAAGAGCATGAAACCTCGCGAACTCGATCTACCTGATTACCAAGCAGTACTGCAAGAGGTAGGCATGCTGCATCAGAAGGGATACGAGCCAGTAGGAAACTGGGACCTCGCTCAAGTGCTGAATCATCTTGCCTATTTTATGCAGGGTGCCTTGGAAGGAAGTCAGTTCAAGGTTCCCTGGATTTTCAAAGCATTGTTTGGCAAGATGGTGCTTCGTCGCATTTTGACTTCGAAGCGTATGAAACGTGGGCAGTTCACCCCACAGCGTCCCTTACCCCCATCTGGACTGGATGAATCGGAAGCAGTGAAGAATTTCCATGTCATGGTGCATCGCTTTGTCAATTATCAAGGTGAATATGTTCCTTCACCATTTTTCGGAAAGATGACTAGAGAAGAGTGCCAGGAACTCAATCGAATTCATTGCAATCACCATCTAGGCTATTTGATTCCCCAAAGGCAATTCCCGTTGAAAATGCAGGCAAAGAACTTAAGTTAGCTGTATGGAACACTTTACTGCAGCTCTTCAGTCGTTACATACACATTTACTTCGCATTCGTGCGGTGACCGAAGAACTGGAAAACGGACCACGTCGGGTTAAGCGTTCTCTGCAAAAAGTAGCTGCTGCCGAGAAAGCTGCACAGGATCATCAACAGGCCATTAAATCCCTGAAAGTGAATATTCAGGATCGGGATGTCAGCCTGAAAGCCAACACGGAAAAGATCAAGAAGTACAAACGCGATCTGGATGGCATCTCGTCCAAAAAGGAATACGACGCACTCAACATCGAAATTGCATCGCTCGAAAAACGCAACAGCGACCTGGAAGAAGAAGCGCTAGGTATGATGTCTCAGGTAGAAGAAATGACTGCTCGAATTCCCGAATTCGAACAAGCCATCGTCAAAGCCAAGGAAGATCATGCTCGTGTTGAAGCAGAGTACCAGGCACAGTTGCCTGCCTGGCAGACACGCCTGGAAGAAGCTCGACAAGTAGTAGCTCAACAGGTTGAGAAACTTCCTGATGGTTGGAAAAAAACCTATAAACGGCAGCTTCTATCAGAAGGTGCTGATGCTCTTGCAGCACTTACTGGCAAAACATGCTCGGCCTGCAATATGGACGTTACAGCACAGCAGTACGCCATGATTGCAGCAGGCAATATCGAATCGTGCAAGCACTGTGGAAAGATTCTCTATGTTTCTGCATGAGGTGCTTTACTTTTGGAGCAATTGATTCCAATTCGTTGACTGCAATCGCTTGACCTGTTGATCCTGTTCCACCAGAAATAAACTGGCAGCTCCTGGCAAACCTTGAATCATCCGCATTCCTGATTCACTGTTTAAAACACAGAATGCTGTAGCTGCAGCATCACTGTCTACGCATCGTGGTGCAATGACAGTACAACTCATGCGACCTTTCACGCCAATTCCGGTACGCGGATCAACGATATGAGAATAACGTGTGCCGGCGATTTCAACAAATTGTTCAAGATCGCCTGAGGTGGACACTGCCTGGTTTTCAAGAATAATCGTGTCTGCTGCGTACTCATCAGTTGCTTTTAATGGAGCAATGGCAATTCTCCAGCCTGTCTGATGAGGCGGTCGCTGAGAAACGCAAATATCCCCGCCAGCTGCAACGCAGGCTGATTGGATCCCATGCTCCTTCAGTACGCGTTGCACTTCATCTGCTGTGAATCCTTTGGCGATGCCGCCCAGGTCAAGTTTCATTCCAGATTGAGTGAGTGTTACGGTTACCTGTTTCTGATCAAGCTGAATATTCCGATAGTTCACCAGATTTCTGGCGCGCTCAAGAACTTCTTGCCGTGGTAGTTGCCTTGTGCGACGAGCGTTTCGCCACAACTGTATAACAGGCGCCAAGGTGATATCGAATGCACCATCAGTTCGTTTCGACCAGAGAAGGCTTTCCCGTAGTATGTCCATCATATCTTTACTAACTGTAACAGGCCCTTTGCCTGCCTTGGCACAAAGCTGGCGCAATTCACTGTTTTCATCATAATCACTGAAAGCAGTGTTTAACTCCTTGATGCGTTTGAAACAGGCTGAAGCAACACGATCCGCTTCAGCTTGATGATGAGCATAGAACTGAAGGTGGAAGATGGTCCCCATGTGAGGCTCAGAGAATTCGAATCGTTTCAGTGGAATGTCCGTAGGCTGTTGGTTTTGTGAAGTACCCAATAGCAATGGCAGAAAAAAGATGAAGTTGAGCATAGTCATTCCGGGTATGGCATGTTAAAGTGTTAGATTGAAGCTTCAACAGGAGTAACAGTGTGGTTGGTGCTCAGAAACTGCCTGGTTTGATTGTCGTTCTCGGCCTCTTACTGACACAATATTGCATGGTCGAGTCGCAGGATAAGTCCAGCCAGCCTTTTACCAAGTATACACAAACCATCCCTGATACAAATGTTAAGTTTGAGATGCTTCCCATTGCTGGCGGAGTATACCTGCAAGGCAGCCCCGATTCCGAAGCAGGCCGAAATAAGGACGAAGGCCCACAGTCTAAGGTGGAAATCAAACCCTTCTGGATGGGGAAATGTGAAGTAACCTGGGATGAATACGATCTGTTTCGCAATAGCGAAGAAACACATCCTCCCGAAGGTGAAAAAGGTAGATTGATTCGATTCAAATTCAAGAGCTTGTCTGGCGATGAAATTACTCGTCCCACGCCACCCTATACCGATATGACATTTGGTTATGGCAAGGATAACTATCCTGCTATCAATGTGTCCCATTTTGCTGCGATGGAATATTGCCGCTGGCTGTCGGCAAAAACCGGCCATGCTTATCGTCTTCCCACAGAAGCTGAATGGGAATATGCAGCGCGAGCCGGCACAACTACTGCATATTCATTTGGCGACGATGCTTCCAAACTTGGAGAATATGCTTGGTACGATGCCAATTCGGACAGCAAAACCCACGCGGTAGGTCAGAAGAAAGCAAATCCCTGGGGTCTGCACGACATGCATGGCAATGTGGCAGAATGGTGCCTCGATGGCTACTCCAAGGATGACTATTCCAAACGGGATAAGAACAAGGTTCAGGTCCAGCCTGTCAATCTTCAACTCAAAGCCCGCTTCCCCAACGTAGTCCGTGGAGGCAGTTGGGTGGATGAAGCCAAAACCTGTCGCAGTGCGGCACGAATGCCTTCTGATAAAGACTGGCTGCGTCAGGATCCGCAAAGTCCACAAAGTATCTGGTACCTGACTGATGCAGATTTTGTTGGCTTTCGCATTGTGCGTGCGGTAGAAGAACAAAAGGATTTGATCGGCATCAAATCCCTGGTTACACGCCAGAGCCCTTACAAGCCGTAACCGTGATCGGTTACATCCATCCTGCCCGTTTTCCCACCTTCACAAGGATTTGCCTGTTATGACGACACCCACGAATGCACATCGGCGAGATTTCATCAAGGCAACTGCTGCCGCCGGACTGGCCACAGCTGTTGGTGGATTGCCTGCAGTACATGCCGGCAGCAATGAAACGATTCGAGTCGGCTTGATTGGTTGTGGTGGCCGTGGTTCAGGAGCAGCCAAGGATGTACTCTCTTCAGCTCCCAATGTCGAAATCTATGCCATTGCCGATATCTGGAAGGAACGACACGATCGTTTCTTTAATGAACTCAAAGACTTTACCTCACAAGGCAAAGCCAAGGAATATGGCAACCGATTGAATGTTTCTGAAGAACGACGCTTTCTGGGATTCGATGCGTATAAGAAAGTGCTCGATTCTGGCGTGAACTATGTCATGCTCTGTACGCCTCCTGGCTTTCGACCCATGCATCTGGAAGCTGCAGTTAAGGCTGGCAAGAACATCTTTACTGAAAAGCCTGTTGCAGTAGATGGCCCCGGTATCCGCAAGGTTTATGCCGCATACGAAGAAGCCAAGCAGAAGGGCCTGAACATTGTTGCAGGCACACAGCGACGGCATCAGTTGCCTTATGTTGAAACCATCAAAAAGCTGCACGAAGGAGCTATTGGTGATATTCACTTCATGCGCTGTTACTGGAACCAGGGCGTGCTGTGGAAAGTAGATCGTACCGAGAAAATGAGCGATCTCGAATGGCAACTTCGCAACTGGTACAACTTCATGTGGATTTGCGGCGACCACATCGTCGAACAGCACATTCACAATATCGACGTCTGCAACTGGGTGATGAATGATCATCCCATCAAGGCACGGGGATCAGGTTTCCGCACCCGCACCGACCCCAATTTCGGGCATATCTACGATCACTTCTCCATTGAATATGAATACCCTAAGAACGTTTTCATGCACAGCATGTGCCGCCAGATCAGTGGTTGCTGGGACAGTGTTTCCGAACAAGTGTTTGGCAGCAATGGACACAGCGATCCTGCTGGTTCGATTAATGGCAAACCTACTGTTGCCCGGGAAGCTGTCCGCAAAGCTCAAGGACCATACGTTCAGGAACATACCGATCTAATCGAAGCCATTCGTTCAGGCAAGACAGTGAATGAACTAAAAACGGTTGCTGACAGCACCTTGACCGCCATCATGGGACGCATGTCTGCTTATTCCGGCAAGGAAGTCACTTGGGACGCGGCACTGAATTCAACGCTTGACACCTTCCCCAAAGTGCTGGATTTCAACGAGAAATACCCGGCCCCACCAGTACCCATACCTGGAAAGTACAAATTCAACACATGATTCCGGGTGCGGGACGGGTGCCACGGTTTGCGTGTACTCACGCTAATCGTGCCGATTCGCCTCATAGGTGATTTTGCTGGTTAACTTAAAAACTCGTGCGATGCACATTCGCACGAGTTATTTGTTGAATAGACTTTATTCTTCAACAGTGTCTGTTGATTTTGTATCGCCGTTGCGTTTCAGGCTGATGCTGCTGTTGCTCGTTTTCAGAGTCAAGGTTTTTCCAGGCTTATCATTTCCGATAGTGCCTTTTACATAGTTTTTGCTCGATTTAAATCCAAAATCGGTTTTCAGATAGTTGAAATCGCTTTTGATTCTGCCGTTACTGGTGGTAGCTTCCACATTGACTGCAGTATCCCGAGGCAGTTGCATAGTGATATGAGCGTTGCTGGTAGTTGCCTTATGATCGCCATCCACCAGATTTCCAGTACAGCGAAAGCTGCCATTGGAGGTTTTGCAGTCTAACAGAAGGTCTCGCCCATTGACCTGTACTTTCGCATTGCTGGTTGCAATTTTCACGGGGCCTTGAATTGCCTCACACTCCACGGAACCATTGGTAGTGGTGAGATCAACCCATGACTGCGTATCTTTGACATCGATGGAGCCATTGCTGGTTTTGGCAATGGTCCCCTGGTTGCGTCCACTCACCCGGATGCTGGCATTGGTGGAGACCAGTTCCAGCTTACTTCCTTTGGGAACCTGCAGAGTAGCCGCTGCTCCGCTGCTGTTCCACTGCTTGCGGCCATCAGTGCGCTTCACCCGGATGACTATCTTTCCGTCCTGGTTGGGAATCATGTCAAAGGCAATGGCAGCCAGTTCCGCTTCAGCTTCTTCCTTATCAACTCCTACACCACGCTTGGTTAACTTGCCGGTTACATCTTTGCCTGATGTCGAAGTAATATCAATCGAGCCGTTGGCCATCTCAATGAACAGGTGCGGCTTTTCACCTACTGGCAAACTGACGTCGCGGTGCTCAAGAATGGTGTAATCAGGGGTGCAGCCTGTCAAACAGGGTACCAGAAACACGAGGGCAACAAGACGCAACATGGCCTGGTTCTCTCAGAAAAAGTGGTTCAGACGCTATTCGTTATTTCAGGGGCAACATTTAATAGAATAGCGTGCATATGCTGTTAAAATCAAGACAGCAGAAAGCTACCTTATTTCCTTTGAACAATTTCCCTTACATCTGGAAGGAACAGCATCATGAAATGGGAAGATCGTGAAGAAAGCCAGAATGTGGAGGATCGTCGCAGAATGACCCCCAAGGCGGGAATGGCATTGGGTGGAGGCGGCTTGATCATTCTCCTGATTGCCTTGGTTTTCGGCTTAGATCCCCGCAAAGTCATGAATCTTCTGGGTGGGGCAGGTGGTGGCGACCAGCAGGTTCAGGTCGATAATAGTAAACAGTTCAGCCCAGAAGAAGAGCGCCAGGCACAGTTCAGCAGGGTCATTTTCAGAGATACAGAAGTCATCTGGGATGAACTTTTTGCCAAGATGGGAAAAACTTATCGAAAACCCACTCTGGTACTGTTTTCCGGTGCTGTTGCATCCGCTTGTGGCAGAGCTGATTCTTCCGTTGGACCGTTCTATTGCCCTGGCGATGATCGGGTTTACATTGATACATCATTTTATCAGGACATGTCGAAAAAACTGAATGCACCGGGAGACTTCGCAAGAGCCTATGTTATTGCTCACGAAGTAGGCCATCATGTTCAGAATCAACTTGGCTTTACCCAGCGGGTTGATGAAGCCAGGCGTCGCGGTCCGGAAGTGGAAGCCAATCGCATGTCGGTCAGGTTGGAACTGCAGGCAGATTTCCTGGCAGGCATCTGGGCTCATTATGGTCAGAAGAAATTCAATTTTCTTGAGAATGGCGATGTGGAAACCGCTCTCAACGCTGCTTTTCAGATTGGCGATGATCGCCTGCAGAAACAGGCCCGTGGAACCGTCGTTCCCGATTCCTTTACGCACGGCACATCTAAACAACGCATGCGTTGGTTTATGGAAGGCCTGAAAACAGGAGACATGTCCAAAGCCAGGTTGCTTTTCGATCTGCCTTACAACGAACTATGACGAATTGGACAAACATCCAAAGTGTCATAAGTTGATAATCATGCACCCGTAGCTCAACTGGATAGAGCAATGGTCTTCGGAACCATAGGTTACAGGTTCGACTCCTGTCGGGTGTATTGGGAGTTGTATATCGAACAGCGGAGAGGAAGGGATTCTCTGAACGCTCAATTGCTGCATGCCCAAGATAGTGGCAAGTACCTTATTTATAGGCCTTTTTCAGAAGCTGTCCATGTAGCAATTGACGTGGCCCGCGAATCAAATCAACTTCCCAATGCCACAAATCCGCCACAAGGAGTGCAGTTATCTGATAGTCTCCTCTATCCATTCTCGCCCCTCCGGAGTTCTGGTGCATCTTACCTTTGTACCTTCCTTGTAATTCATCGTTGGAAGCCTCCCTTTAAGTTTGGAATGAAGGACACCTTGATCGTCTGTGACATCATGACTGTAGTACTTGACAGTAACGCCAGTATAAAGGCTAGAAGCGTCATCAAGACTTTGTCGAGTAACAGTTCCAATCCAGTAGTTGTTTTTGTCGGGTGGTTCCTTCCACGTGCTATTGTGCCACCAAAGGAATAGAAAAAAGAGGCCAAAGTAAGCGATTAGTATGGCAACTGCTTTCTTACTCCATTGTCCCTGAGTTACTGTCGGCGATTGTTCCATACGTCCCCCTGCCGTCGGTTGTGGATTGTGAACTCGCAGTATGTGCATCATGAATTGCGTAGAACCGCCTCACGAGAATAGTCCATTTTGGACTATTCCATCATGGACTCTATCATCCATCCTCCTGACGTGCAAGGATGTGATGGAAAAATCGATCTACACACGTGAATACTCTGTCGTGCTTCGATTAATTCGTGAAGCCCGAGAAAAGTCTGGCATCACTCAGGAGCAACTTGCAAAGCAACTCAAACAGACTCAGTCTTTTGTCAGCAAAATTGAGCGTGGTGATCGACGCATCGATATTGTCCAACTCCGCACTTTGTGCAGAGTATTTGGCACAACGCTTTTGTCGTTTGTGCAGAAAATGGAAGCTGAACTCAGCAGTAAATCTTCAGTCTGAGTTTGATCCAACATTCAAAGTCATTGTCTTCAATGATGCTTCTACGAGCATGTGCTAGTAAGAGATGGGGTTTCAGTTGTGTGTACGATTAAGTGCCCATGGAAGCAGTTGGGCGTATGGTGGCGTACCTTGTACATTTCTGGGCTTAAGCGGATGCAAGGGGAAACTCTGTGCATCTTGACTGCCAGAGATGGTACTTCGCTTAGTTCTACAATCCTGACACCGGTTACCCGAAACAATCTAGATACCAGGGGAAGCACAGTTTCTTTAGCGGATAGTATTCTTTAGCTTAATTGAAATAACTGCTTATCGCGGTACTCTGCTAAGGTCGCAGTTTATCCTTGACTTCGGTTCTCGGCAACAATAACTTTCAGTTAACTGCAAGGGATTGGAGGAAACACTTACTGCAGTTATTCATGAATTAACAGCCTTGAATTGGAGCAAACAATGGGGCCAAAAAGAGCCGTGGTTCTTTTGAGTGGCGGACTCGACTCCACTACGACCTTGGCCATTGCTAAGTCTCTGGGGTTCGAAGTTTACGGGTTAACATTTCGCTACGGCCAACGACATGATGTTGAGGTTGCTGCTGCGTCAAAAGTAGCTGCTGCATTTCAAGTCACGAAACATGTCATCTGGGCATTGGATCTTCGCCAGATCGGAGGTTCCGCCTTAACCAGCGACTTGCCGGTACCTAAAGGAAGGACGTCGAAGGAGATCGAGACTGGAATACCTGTTACGTACGTACCAGCTCGGAATACAATTTTTCTCTCGCTTGCACTTGCTTGGGCCGAGGTGTTAGGCGCGGGAGACATTTTCATTGGAGTGAACGCCCTGGACTATAGTGGCTATCCAAGGCGGTATCTCCAATGTCATCATCGCCATAGATATCTATTTCAGAGATAGCACGACCTGTTCTGGCTGCTAGAGTGATTTCCCATAAGAATTTCCACGGTAACCTCTGAGATTCCCAAGCGACATCGATCTTTATGCCACCCCAAAATGCCGTAGGCGGATCTTGCCGGAGCACTAAAGGAACTGTTTCGATCTTCTTCTCGTATTCTGTCTGTCGACCAGAGGAGCCTCCAAAATAATCCGCAGTTAGATTAACAGCATCGCATAGTTGATCAAGAGTTCCAAAATCGGGATTATGAATCAGTTGTTCGGACAATATCGTACCTCGACTAAGCGAGTTTTTCAGACTTAACCAACCTGTGTGAGGCTTCGGATGAAACGCGACGTAAGTTTGCGTCACGGCTATGCAGGCATTCCGTAAGGCATGTTCTTTCCCATTAAAACACATTAAGTTCAATTTGTAGGTGTTAAGTTCTATTTCCTCCATCCATGCTCGATAATCCTCCATAATGTACCACCACTTTCTTGGTGATAAATTGTGAGCATAGTTAGCCTCTGTCAGTTCATTTTTCAGTAACTCTGTGATCAGTTCGATTCTTATCCTCATGGTTCGAGTAATGTAATCGCCAATAGACCGCAGGAAAGGATTGGTGAAGACGTTGAGAGCTTCAATAACTTTCTTGTCAAATGCTGTTTTTTGCGTACGGTTGAACGTTTGTCTAGGTATGAAGTAATCGTCCGGATTCACCAAGTCAATCCAGAACCGTTCGGCAATAAACTTGATGGTATCAGTTTGCAGCAAATAAACCGGCACGTTATAGTCTGATTTCAACTTGGTCAATCTCCTGTGCAGCCCGGCAGCTAACCTCAAGAAATCCTTTTCTATTTTCCTGACTAGCCGTCTCTCTGGTGTTTTGCAACCTTTGGTCAGATGGGTTAGCGGCCACTTCGCATATTCCTGAAAACTAGGTAGTCGGCAGAGGTCATCAATTTCCAACACAAAATCATGCAGCCAGGCTTTAACTTCTGCTTTCGGAAATACTTGTGATCTCCTGTCAGTCGCAGCGACAAGAGTGTTAATCCGATTTTGTAGTGTTCTAAGGGATGCCACAATTCAACCAAGTCACGTTTAGGGCAGTGTTGCGGACTGCTGTGTCAGGAACCACTCTCGACCTTGTTTTTTTAGTGCAGTAGGTACTTTTTACACGGAAAATCAGCCAATGTAAACAAGATGTAAAAGCAGATGTGCAAGATGATGGACAGTTCAAGAGTCCATCGTGGAAATAGCCATGAACATGGCTGCTGGCGAAAATCTCGATAATCCTGCGATCACCGTTAACTCTACGGCATGCTCTTGGTCAAATCGCTTTGGCGAGAAGCATCGCTGGAGACGGCTCGTCGATCTGCCTGCCGGTTTTGCTTTGCCAAAAAAAATCCGAATATATCAACGAGCTAATCACTATTTGCTGCAGTGGTGGGAACCATCAGCCAAACGCAATCTAACCGAGAGGATCAATAGCGATTTGCTTGCCGCACTTACCAGAGCCCGCGAACTCGACGACCGCCTGTTAAACGTCAAGGCGACTGGTGCCGCTAAGAAGCGGGTCACTCATATCGAAATGGTTGATTGCTTTCAAAAGGACCTGGAACGCCGGGCTAACGCCGGCGAACTGGCCTTCTCGACGCCTGCCCGATATCGTTCTGCCCTTCGTTACTACCTACAGTTTTGCGAGTTACCGGAATCGGCAAGGACCTTTCCGTTTCCGGTTAGCGTCAATCGAGAATTCCGAATGGCGTTTGTGGAGTACATCATTCGGCTAAGGCTTGATGTTCGAGGGAGCAGTGAGACGGGATTTACCGGGTGTAGTCCTCATTATCTTCTGGACGTCGCCCGGGCGATGTACTTGTGGGCGGCTGATCCGGAGCTAGGCCACCTGTTACCTGAAAACTTTCACAATCCATTTCTGCGCGCTCACACAGGTTTGGCTCGCCTAGTCAAAGACCCGTTGGCTCCACCAGACATCACAACTCTGATGGCCTGTGATTTCCTTAGAGAGTGCAACCTTCAACAGCTGAGGCTGTTCGTTCCCATTGTTCTTTTTGGGCTGCGTGCCAGCGAACCATGCTTCCTATTTCATGAACATGTAGTCGGGGACTGGCTTCGTGTGCCAAATCTGCCTGAGCTGGCATACCAGACGAAAGGGAAGCGCGAGAAGCGATTCCCACTTGTTCCCGAGCTTGCAACATTCTGGCTGCTGCTGCATGGTCCATCACAAGAGGGCCTGCTATTTATCAAGCCAACCCACAAATGGGAATGCATCGAGTCCAGCAATTCCTCAATCGCCCTACAAACTGTCGTACAACAATTTGTAACCAAAATGAAGAAAGCAGGGGATTCTCGTGCCGCAACACAACTCGGTATCAGAACGGAGGTGTTCCGTGCAGCAGGCGGAATAGACTATGATTTCATTGAGGATGAGTTCAAGAAGATTGCAAGACGGTTGAATTGGCCTCGAAGGGCTACCCTGAAAGACTTCCGTCACCTGTTCTGCACAACACTCAATAACTCGGGAATGCCCGAGGTCTATCGCCGGTATCTCATGGGGCATGCACTGGGGAAGGGCGCCATTCTGAATTACACACATCTGGATGAGCTGCAGCGACACTATCGGAAGGCTCTCCTTTCGGAGTGGGGTACTTTGCTTGAGACGATTGAGAAACTCGCTATATCGTTTAGCACAGATGTTACTTCCAATGAGGTCCGACTTGCTGGATGAGATAGTTGTCACACAATCTAAGAATTGATCCGTGCTGCATACAAGTTGAGCCGGCAGGGAACCAGGCTGACCTGGCTCCCTGCATCAAGTAGTTAATAGTTGGTTCCTGTTTCGAGCAGTTACCCCTTGGTATTGCCCCTCGAACTGAACGGATATTTCAACTCGAACTTCTTGGAGGTGTTGATTCTAGAAGTTCGATTGATTGAAGAGGACGTAGTCCGATATCTCAGCCTCGATTTGTGAACCCGATAAGTCAGGTCCTTTTTGAGATGCAAAGATCTTCCATATCTTTTATTCATGATGCACCTGTGGCGAGGTTGCGTCACTTTCTGAGCGTGGAACCATTTCCCACCCTGGATCAATCGTTGGCTTCTTGCAGCAGAGCATCGTCATCAGTTTGTCGATGAGATCTTCGATCTGTGGAAGAAGCCAGTCTCGCACTTGTACAGAGCACTGGTCGTACGCCTTGAAGTAGATCCAGGAACTGGATTCAAGTGCCTCCGGTTCCTGCATCAACTGGTACCAGGTATCCGAATTGCATTCGATAACCCCTAAGCCACCGGGGAGACAGATGACTGCCTGGAAACAAACACCCGAGTCTTGGGTGCCAGCTGTCACCTCAGGAGGGAGGGTCAGGATTTCGCTGCCCAGGAAAGCCTGACCAAGCAGAACGCCAGCGGAAATCAGACTATCCAGCCATGGCTTTAACCGTTCCACATGCGTGTCAGCGAGTTCCGCATTCTGGAACATCTGCAGCAACCGAGGTTGCTGATCTTTCAGGATCGTATCAATTCGATCCTTCAACTCCTTCATAAGTTCGATTCCTTGACCAGGTTTCAATAACCGTCAATGCTCTCCGGCCTGGAGCGTTGCAGCTGATGGAGTAAGCGCTATGTTGTCCATCAGAGAATGATGACAGGATTCAGGCCGAGATTAAGCTGCTGGAACCTGACAGCTTTCTGTCATTAATGACATGGCACCTAAGACCACAGGAATCTGAACTTCCTTTCAGTCAACGTGCTTGTTAGCTTGCAGCATCTTGAAGGAGAAAGTTGTGGCAAATGAACTTTCCGATGATGTTAAGAAGGCCCACGTCAAAGAGGCAATGAGGCGATTGGATCATGACGCCTTCTTCACTCGACTTGAGCAACTTGGTATCAAAGCTTCGGATGAAGACCCTGGTGCAATGATTCCAATTGATGCGGACTCCTTATCACGGGCAAGAGATTGTTGCCAGCATAAGGAGCAATCGTTTTTGGGACAGAACACCAGAGATTGGGAATTGTTTGATCAACAAATCCGGGAGTTCGTGAATAATAGACGCGATAATGACGAACTGGAAGCGATCCTGAAGCAGGTTATCGACCAGTCTTAGGCTCGCCTTTCTGCCCATCCGCCCATTGTCTGCCCATGGCAACTGCCGGACAGGCATCGAGTGCAGCAAACAGTTGTTCTCGTTTTGTTTCTGGCTGCGTGTGAGTGTACACAGCGGTCATGGCGAGCCCATGGCCGGCACTTCTCGATCCGGAAAGGACATGCCCCATCAGTTCATTCCGTATCAGAGGATCGACTCGGCCTTTCTGCAGCGCTGTGGCAAACAGGTGCCGGAGCATTTTGGGAGATGAATAGCTCGGTAGGCCCATTTGAGTCGTTCGACGCATGAACTGACGGCGTATCACATCCTCCTCAATGGTTCCCATTGATTGCCACAGGCTCTGGGCCATCTGCCTTTTGCCTAGACGCCCTAGTTCCTTCTGGTCCGCCATTCGGCTTTTGATGCTTCGTTCCAGTTCAACCTCCATCAGTTCCTGATGCTGTGCAAATGCTGGCAACCGCTCCAGATCGTATTTGCGCCGAGTGAATACTGGGCCGACTTTTCTTCCCGCAAGGTGGAGACTCAGGACATCCACCAGGACCGGATGGAGAGGGATTGATCTTTCGTTTCTGGTCTTCACCTGCCACAT
Source organism: Planctomycetia bacterium (assembly GCA_016795155.1). Lineage (NCBI taxonomy): Bacteria > Pseudomonadati > Planctomycetota > Planctomycetia > Planctomycetia bacterium. Next base: position 109,712 of record JAEUIE010000032.1, read on the forward strand.
GAGCCGGGGCTTGTTGCGGACATGGAGAATGCCCTGCTCGAGGTCAAGATTGTCGGGTAGCAGGAGGTGACAGAGTTCGCCAGAGCGTAACCCGGTCAGCATCAGCGTCAGGAAAATCGGGAACTGCCAGCGATCACATCCGTCCAGGAAATTGCTTTCCTGCTCAGAAGTAAAGAGGTGGATAGGCCGATGGACTTCGATCGGGATTCTATTCAGCTCCAGTTCTGCGAAGGGATTCTCGGCATAGGGCGAGAGATGCCGCCGTTTCAGGGCAAAGGTAAAGAGTGCCCGACAGCATTCCAGGATGTACTTCAGCCCCTTGTCCATCAAGGGACGCGGAGTGGTGTTGCTGTGCCCGTTGGGAGACACCTTCAGCCTTCGCAGATAGCCGACAAACTCCTCGGCATGGGAGATGTGGAACAGCGATGTATTACGGACCGGCCGCTGCATCAGAAATCGCACTAGATGCTCGGTAGCAGTCCGGTAGCGGTTGACCGTCTGCACGGATGACCGCAGGATCATCTCGTGATGCTCCAGCCAGCGCCGGCGCAATTCGACTATGGTGATCGGCTGAAAGCTGAGAGCTGCCGGGATGTTGTTTTCCAGCTGCGAGTTGATCTGGGCGGCCATCTGGCGGGCGGCTGTAACGTCTTCTCCTACTCGAGGTCGTTGCCGCTTTCCCTGCTCGTGGTAGCAAAGGTACCAGACAGACCCACGTAAATAACCCTGAACTTTCCCGATACGAAACGACTCGGCTGTCCTGCGCATTGCATCCTCAGAGAATCCCCCTTCCCCAAAACGCCACAAAAACTGCCACAAATCGGGGGTTCCGAGGATCGCTCAGAAACGCAACTGCCCATGGGACCAAGACTTAGGTCACATGGGCATACAAGTCAGCGGAGAGGAAGGGATTCGAACCCTTGATGCCCTTGCGGGCATATCGGTTTTCGAGACCGACGCATTCAACCGCTCTGCCACCTCTCCAATTCCTCTAACCACCCGGTGATGTGGTGGTAATGCGTTCCAGTTTATTGTTTTGACCCACCATGGCGACCTTGGGTTCAATAGGCTTGTCGCTTTGGGCAAAAGCCATGATGATCAATTTGTCACCAATTTCAGCCAAACGGGCTGCTCCACCATTCAGAGTGCATTCACCCGGTTTTCCACCAGGTAACACGTAGGTGATGAATCGTTCGCCATTTTCCACGTTTACCACCTGTACTGCTTCATTGACTTGAATGCCCGATGCCTGCAGGAACTCTGGTCCAAGCGTGACTGAACCGACGTAATTGACGTTCTTGTCAGTCAGGCGGATGTTGTGAATTTTTCCCAGTAAATACGTTCGTAACAGCATGGTTTCGCAGCCTCGTATTCGTTGGGCTAACTTACTGAAGGTTGCATAACAGGCCAGTCTGAAGACTACTTACTGCTGGTCAAAGGCTTACCTTCTTCGAGAAATGTTTCTTGAAGCGTGAGGCCGAGAATAGTCGCCTGCTCTCGCCTTGCGAGTATTTCCCATGGTGTGCCGGGGTGTTCCTTGATGATCCTGTTCAATATTTTCTGTCGTTCGGAATCATAGGTGCGAGTTTCTTTCTGTTCCAGTTTGCGTTGTGGAACAATAATCCAGCCATTATGATTTTTGGCATCTTTGATTTTGGGTGTGTCCTTCCTGAGTTTGTTGCCAAGGACAAAGCTGTATTCCTGCACATGAGCCAGTTGAGCGAGGAGCCGGGCCTGGGTGAAATCGAAGTGAGCCTGCCAGCGGGGGGAAGGTTCCTCGTCACGTTTTTCAGACAGTTTTTTCATCTCCTCCAGAATGTCAGACAATTCAGCGGTGACAAATGCAGGTGTTTCCTGCTCCTTTACCATTTTCTTTTTGAATGCAGTTTCGTCGCTCTCTTCTACAAAACGGGTTTTGAAAGATTTCATCGAACGATCAATTGCCCGGATGGCTTTCACTGTCATGGCTCGCAAAGGCCATTGGTTCAGCTTTTCTGACAGTTCTTTGGCAGACTGGTAGTCGGGCTTATATTTAGCAAATAGTGCCTGCTTCAGGGGTGGGAAACTGCTCGGACTGATCCTGCGAGTCGGGTCACTTTCAATTCCCGCCTCTTGGATTACCATGGACAATTCCTGCCCATTTACCAGATCCGATTTATTCGTTGGCACTACCAGTTTGACAGCAGGTAAATTCTCATGAAGCGTTACCGGTGTAGCTTCCGTCGGTTTTTCCTTGCCCAGAAGTTGCGGAGTCTGAACAAGCTCTCTATCTTTCAGATACTTTGCAGTGTCCGTGCTAACTTGTTTCGCAAGCAGAACCAATGGCAAACTACTTGTTTTCAGTGCAGGGTCTTTATCGATCAACTTCCAGTTGCGCTCAATACTAAGGGTTGCCAATTGGCAGATGGTATCCATGAAGACAGTTCCATTCTGCCCGGAACTGTTGATGCCATACGAAAACTGCCCAGCCTGGCAGGGTATCCAAACTTGAACTCCGTCTGGCATGTTTCTAAGCTCCACATGCATTTCTTCAATCAATGGACCGCTGGCAAGTCGAATCATTCCTGCTTCCGGATCGTTCTGAGCAATATCCAGAATGAGCAGTTTCTGACGTGCCGGGCAATTCGCCAATTTCTCATAGAGCCAACTCAACGGAATCATATTGTTGCTCAGGCGGGCATCTCGTTCAGCATCAGGCTTGGCGCCTTCGAGAGGCAATTCACCATCGACAGGGATCAGGTATGTTTTGCCACCAAGATAACAGGCATGCACGCAGAGAGTCAGCACGACTCTCTGAGCAGGCAGGCTACCTGACAGAAATTCGCTGATGGTAGCTTGTATAGTTTCTTTCGTTGGAACTGCTGGCTGGTGATCATCCACATCGCTAAGCACCATTACCTGTTCGCGTGGGAAAGACAACTCGGTTACAAGTACCCGTCGCAGGTTGATCAGCCCCAGAGGATCTTTCTGGAATGAGCGTTCGGCACGATATCCTGGGTTGAGCGGGTTCAAATAGAGGTAGTTTCGAATGCCGATCAATAAAGCCCGTCCGGGGTAAGGTGCCGGTATGCGTGCAAGATTACGACGGTTTTTCCGGGCTGGCGATGAGTCCTGAAGCTGAGTCAAATCCCCTGATCGTTCATCCAGTTTTTCCTTTGTGGTGATCAACAATGACGACTGCGGTTCATTCTTGCTTGCTTGAGCTTGTGACGTCGCCTGGTTCATCCAGGCAAAGATTTTGTCTTTGAATACCACAAAACCAGTGGTGATGGCTCCAATAGCAATCACCACCATAGTGAGAAAAATGTAAGTACTGCTTCGTTGTTGCCGTACCATCCGGCTGGAGTAGGGTATCACTTCGTCAGCTTGCTTGCCCTCTTTTTTCGCATTTTGTAGGGGTGCTTTAGACACTCCCGCTTTTCGAACAAGCTCATTCATTTCCGGAGAATTTTTACGATCTGAAGCAGCCATGAAAGTCTTGGAGCAACCTTTGCAACGAACGGTGCGGCCCAGTAACTCCGAAGGTATTTTGAGAGCCTTTTGACAATGAGGGCACTGCGATGTAACGATTGCACTAGCCATAAATCATATCCTGAATGTTCAGATTGTTATCTTAACATAGACTGTAGTTGGCATGGAAAAAATATGCAGTACTATGATTCGCCATACATGGGATCGAACAGCCTGGCAGACTGCACGCGAAACTCATCAGCAGCGGGTTCAATTCTGGATTAACGATAGAGTGGAGCGAAGTCTTCGCAACGAAAAGCATCCAGTCTACGATTTCCTATTCGAATATTACACGTTCAGGCCAAGTCATCTGGGCCGATTTTCCCCTGGAATGGGTGTTCTGATTCAAGGCGTGCCAGCGGAAAGTCTGGATTGGTCAACATATTATCAACCGGTAGATGGTGGCATTGCTATTACTGCCGATACATTTCCCGTCAAAAGGCTGCCTCTGGTGCGCTGGGGCGTCCGTTTTCTGGAACAGACGCTGGAACGTCCGCCCGTATGGCACTGTTTTGGATTGCACGAATGGGCCATGGTCTATCGAGCCATGAAAGGCCGGCACGAACAGGTTCCGTTGCGTCTCAGCAGCGATGAGATCGCTCGATTAGTTGAAGAGAATCAGCTTTGCTGTACCCATTTCGACGCTTACCGGTTTTTCACACCGGAAGCGAAGCCGCTTAATCGAATGCAACTCAACCGGCTGAGTCTCAATGACTATGATCAGCCGGGCTGTATCCACGTCAACATGGACTTGTACAAGTGGGCGTTTCACCTGGCTCCGTTCATCAGCAGTGAGTTGATTGCAGACGCATTTGAGCTGGCTGTTGCTGCTCGTGAAGTGGATATGCGAGCGAGCCCCTATGACCTGAAGCAGTTTGGCTTTGAGCCGATTTGCATTGAAACGAAAGCCGGACGTGAAGAATATGTCAGAAATCAGCGCATGATTTCAGAACGCGGCATACCGGTTCGCCGGAGATTGCTGGAAGCCTATCGTTACATTGAACGCGGAGTAACGGCATTGACATCACAATTGTCTATTCAAGGTGCAACCGTTTTTTCCACGTCGATCAACTCGTGATCGCCCCATGATTCTGCTGCCTCGATGGGTTCGAGGTGAATGGTGACATCTCGCTGAGGATCGGCTTGCAGAAGTGATAGCTCCAGGTCATGCGCAAACTGATGGGCGTCAAGCAAAGTCATGCTGCCCGGCACCAGTAGATGAAATTCAATCAGTCTGCGAGTTCCTGCAGTGCGAGTTCGCAAGGCATGAAATGTCATGCCTTCTTTGAGTTGCTGCTGGATATTTCGCCGCAATTCATTCAGTTCTGGAACGGGCCAGGCTCGATCCATTAATCCATCAAAGGAACGTCGGATCAGCAGTAAGCCTGTGGCCAGGATGTGCAATGCTACCAGTATCGCCACGATAGCATCAAGCCAGACCCAGCCCGTCAACCATACCAGCGTCAAAGCTGCAATGACTGCCAGGGATGTATAGACATCCGTCATAAGGTGACGTCCATCCGCTTCAAGAACAATGGATCGATGCCGTTTGCCTTCCCGAAGCAGAAAGTAGGCAGCCAGGAAATTAACTAGGGAAGCGGCGACGCTGCACAGCAATCCCAAGTCGAGGTGTACCAGTTGGTGAGGTGCTAGCAGATGTTGAACGGCTTGCCAGCAAATGGTAACGGAGGCAAACAGAATCAACATGCCTTCCAGACCACTGGAGAAGTAGGCAATTTTTTCATGACCATAGGTGTGTTCTGCATCGGGTGGGCGGGAAGCATACCACAGAGCCACCAGTGCAAGGGAACTGGCAACCAGGTTTATCACTGATTCCATCGCATCAGACAATAAGCCGACCGAACCGGAAATGAACCATGCTGCAAATTTCAGCAAGATGGTTAGCACTGCAGCCATGATGGAGAGATAAACAGGCCAGCGGGGTGGTTGCACGCGAACAGGCATGCTGGACATTATGCTTTACCTTCTTCATCGTAATTCCACTGTCTGCGGAACCACGTGCCAACATGATCCAGCTGAACATAAAGTACCGGCACGTAAAAGAGCGTTACCAGTGTGGAAAGGACAATACCACCGATGATGGCCAGTGCCAGCGGGGCACGCGTTTCCGCACCAGCTCCCAGACCGTATGCCATGGGTACTGCACCTGCAATGGTAGCCAGCGAGGTCATCAGAATCGGTCTTATACGCATCACACAGGCTTGATGCATGGCTTCTTCCGCGCTCATTTTGTCTGTTACACCCAACTCTCCATTCTCCAGAGGTTTTGAATCAGCGTCCAGTTCATGTCCACAGGCACTGCCTCTACGCACCTGACTGGCAAAATCGACCAGAACAATGGAATTTTTCTTTACCAGGCCAGCCAGCAGTACCAGGCCGATCATGCTCATAAGATTGAGCGTATCTCCGGTATACCAGAGTGTCGCCAGTGCTCCTGTCACGCCAAAGGGAACAGCCATCAGAACGGTAAACGGATGCACAAATGAATTGAACTGCACCCCCAGAATCATATACGCCACGACGAAGCCGAGAATCAATGCCCACCAAAGGCTTTTCATGGTCTGCTGCATAACCTGAGCATTGCCGAGTGGGACAATGAAATAGCTGCTTGGTAATTCCAGCTCCAGCCTGACTTCTTCCGCAATTTCCCTGCATCGTCCTAGTGCTTCGCCCTGCGATACACCAGGCGACATGTTGGCGCTCAATTCAATCTTGCGTCGTCGGTTGTATCGATTGATTACAGGCAGCGTCGATTTCATCTCTGTGGTGACCACATCACTCAGTGGTATCAGGTTGCCGGACTCGGTCTTCAGGTGTACCAGTTTGAGTTGATCAGGACTGGCTCGCTGTGTCTCCAGAAAGCGAATACGGACATCATATCGATGATCGTCATCGGTAAATCGCCCCACACGCAGGCCGCCGATGGCGGCATTAATGGTAAATCCCAGGCGTTGCATGGGGATACCCAATTGCTCTGCTTTTTCGCGTTCCGGGATGATGTGTAATTCCGGCATGCCGGGGCGATAATCAGTGTTAACATCATTGATGAGCGTGGTGTCAGTCATTCTTTCCCTGATACGTTCAGCGAATCGAATGACTTTCTCCCAGTCCGGTCCCTGTACTGCGAAATTCACGGGATAGCCACGTGTGGCTGCGAAACCCTGTGTTGACAAATCCAGCACGACTGCTTTCATGCCAACAATACCACCCAAACGTTTGCGTACTTCGTTAATTACCTGCGTTTGCGTCATGCCACGCATATCCTTAGGCATCAGACGACAGAAGATGGTACCTTCACTGATCAACTGCCCGGGGCGAATCGAAACAGCTGCAAACATGGTTGCCAGAATCTCCCGACCTACTGGATCACGCAGTTGAATCAGAACATCTTCCGCTTTTTTCAACATTTCATCGACATAATCGATGCTGCTGCCTACCGGACAAATCACCGTGCATACAAAACGAGATTGATCTTCGCTGGGCACCAGTTCCATACCGATAGGTTTCATGATCAGTGTTTCTTTCCCCAGCCAAGAAGAGAGTGGAGCAGGCAAGGGGATTTCTACGCCGATAAGGAAAAGTGCAGCAGATCCGGCAATGAGCAGACTGATGATGGTCACCAGCCATTTCAGTTTTAATGCCCATGAGATCAGCCAACCGTAAACAGAAGTGATTCCGCGCATCAACCAGTTGATGGGACGAATTAGTATTGGTTCGATGATGCACCGATCCAATACCCAGTACAGGAATCGAATGGGATAGATCAGAGTAAGCAACAGTCCAGCTTTTGCGAAAGGTAGCCTGTATGGCATGGCTCGGCTATGCTCACGAATATCCAGAAACCGCGAGCATAACATCGGTGTAATGGTCAACGATGTGAGTAATGACAGCAGAACAGCAACCGTAACCGTGATGGCAAATTGATAAAAGAAAGCGCCAATGGCGCCTTCCAGAAATGCCACGGGGATAAAAATGGCTGCAATGGAAAAGGTGGCAGCACTGGCAGCAAAGGTAATTTCTCTCGCCCCAATCCAGGCTGCCTGCATGCGATTGACTCTTTCCTTTTCGCGATCTGCCGCACGCTTCTGCTGTTCACGAAGTCGATAGATATTTTCAAGCACTAATATGGCATCATCGACTACCACACCAACGGATAACGACAACCCGAGCAGCGTCATGAAGTTGACGGTAAAACCCAGATAACGAATGACCATGAAGGTGCCAATGAGCGAGATTGGTATGGAAAGGCAAACATTGATGGTGGTTCCCAGTGATCCAAGAAAACAGTAAGTAACCACCGCTGTCAGCAATACGCCAATCAGCAATGTTTCTTTTACTTCTGCGATGTCGTCTTTAATGAACAGGGAAAAATCAGTTGAAACACTCAGGCTCAAATCATCAGGCAGTTTTCGCCTCAGTTCTGGTATTTTTCGTTTTACTTCATCACAGACTTCTACCACGTTGGCTCCCGTGGCACGTAGCACGCCAATTCCAACACAGGGTTCTCGGTTGAACCGTGCCAGGCTGCGGCGATCATCCAGTCCATCTTCAATAACCGATAGATCGCCAAGTTGAATCACCTGGCCAGTCGAAGATGTTGTGAGTGGTAGTTTTGCAAAATCATCAGTTTTTCTTGCCTCACTCAACACCCGTACCTGCAGTTCACGCTTGCTGCTTTCCACCGCTCCGGCAGGTTTTTCGACATGTTCCCGTCGCATGGCCTGTACAACATCAACCGCATCCAGCCCGAAGGAATGTAGTTTGGGAGCATCGAGCCAGACTCGCATGCTTCGACGGCGCATACCGCCGAAGAACACGCCGCCGCAGCCTTTAATGCTCTCGATATGCTGTTTCAGTTCATCCTGTACCAGTCGGTTGATTTCCGCAGAAGAACGCGGCCCGTGCACTGTCAGCCAGATGACCGGAAATCGGTTGAAATTTATTTTCGAAATGACCGGAGGGTCTATGTCGCTGGGCAGGCGATGCATGGCAGCCTGCACCGCATTCTGTACGTCTTTCAATGCTACATCAACATCGCGTCCCAATCGAAAATTCACCGTAACTGCACTGACACCTTCAGAGGATGAAGATTGAACGTAATCAACAGCTTCCACGCCAAACACTGCATCTTCAATGATCTCGGTGACATCGAGATCCATTGATTCGGGACTGGCGCCTTCCCAGAACGTGTTGATGTTAACAACGGGAAAATCAATTTCAGGAAACTGGCTGATTCCCAGCCCCTGATATCCCAGCCAGCCAAAAACCACCAGAGCCGCTGAGAGCATGATGGCAAACACCGGATTGCGAATGCTCAGATCAGATAGGCTCATGCCTGGGAAAGCCTCGTGGGCCAGAAAGGTGGCACAGGTATTCCTGCCAGTTCAGGCCGACAGAAAGGTCTGTACCACTGCACTATTGCATTGACGAGTAACCTGGCAACCTGCTGGTGAGTTATTGATTAGAAACGTCTGCCATCAATTGCCTGGCGATCTTGTAAGCGTGTTTAAGTGTGATCACTCTTGCCTCTATCTGTTCAGGTGTGAAATAACGTCCATGTTCTGAATGAGGCAGTCCAGCAAGCTCCACGGTTACGGGTAACAACTGCATGAATTCCCGCATGCGCTGCTGCTGTTTTTCTGTATCGTTCATGTGCAGACTCCTGGTACCTGCATTCAGAGTATCGTACCCAGGATCGGCAAGGAAGAGAAAAAATACTGTTCAACGAAAAAGCCGAGGCAACAACTGCCACGGCTCTAACAAGATTGCAGTATCGATTAGCTAACAGGGTGAGACGTTAATCATCGTCGTCATCCAGATCATCGTCATCCTCATCTTCATCTTCGTCGTCCTCATCGTCTTCGTCGTCGAGGTCGTCGTCGAATTCTTCATCGTCAAAGTCTTCGTCGTCGAGGTCTTCATCATCGAAGTCGTCATCGAGGTCTTCGAGATCATCATCATCGAGGTCTTCGAAGTCGTCATCCTCTTCATCGTCTTCGTCTTCATCGTCTTCGTCTTCTTCGTCTTCATCCTCTTCTTCGTCATCATCATCCTGCTTGCGGCGACCGGCATAGGTACCAGGAGCTGAACCGCCCGGAGCCAATGTACCAGCTTCGCCAAGAGGCCAAGCCAGAGTGCGACGAACTTGATCCAGAACCAACGCCATAAGCATGGAATAATCCTCGATGAGCTAACAGTTTCCATCAATGCACAGGAGAAGTATTTCCTAAGTTGCCTTACGCTCCTGCTCAGTGCCAGTTTCTTGGTTAGTAAGAGTTTCTGTCCTTGTCAAGCCGACGTGGGATAATTCCTATGAAGCGTAGAGTCTGCCTGAACGGGTAATTGAATCATCGCTCCGGGAATCTATAATACGCCGGTTGCCAGGGTGGTGTCTGGTGAGATAATAACGGGCACCAGTCCATGGATCAATGATTCACGAGAAAATTGCCCAGGAGCTACGGATGTCTGCAGATTCCGGCGTTGCCCGAACCACGGAACCTCAACGATCTCGACCCTGGTCGATGCTGTTTCGCATCTTCGAGCTGTCCCGGGATCTTTACAAGATCATCATCGCCATCGGCGCCGTTATAATCCTGACCATTGGATGGACAATCCTGGGCTGGATCTTCGGAATCGGGCATGATCATCACGGCACATGGCCTGCCAATGCCGATCGTGGCCCCAATCCTTTCCTCGTTGTCACTACTCCAGCTGAACGCAGCCAGCTATTTACCTGGCAGCTTTGGTTTGGCCAGAAAGACCAGGATCCACCACTACAGGTAGAACCCTTCCGCCAATTCTATCAGCCGGTAATCGACCTGGTGCATTACAGCCCCATCGGTCATGGCTGGCAAAACTGGTGGTACTCGATGTTCGGCGTAGTATTCACTCTGATCATCTGGGGCATGGCTGCTGGCGCCATCACTCGAATTGCCGCCATGCAACTTGCACGTAATGAACGAATCGGGTTGGGAGAAGCGCTGGGCTATGCACGTCGCAAGCTGTTTGACTTTATCATCGGGCCTGCCATACCGCTGATTATCTTTGCCATTCTGGCGCTGCTCAATGCACTGGGTACGTTCATCCTCACCGTAGTACCCTACCTTGGCTCCGTTCTGACAGCCATTCTGTTGCCTTTGCCAATTCTTTCGTCTTTGGTGATGGCTGTCATGCTGGTGGCGTTTATTGGCTGGCCCTTGTTCTATGCTACCATCAGCGTGGAAGGCAGTGACAGCTTTGATGCACTAAGCCGTACACTCGCATACATCACCCAGGGGGCATGGAGCTACATCAAGTACGCTGTTTTTGCATTTGTCTTCAGCGTGGTCGTTGTATTTCTCGTGGTATTGCTTGCTTCAGGCAGTATTTACATCGTTCGCTGGAGCATGGGCCTGGCTCCTGGCCTCAGTTGGCAGGATACTGGAGATCCGGTTGGTTCAAGCTTTGCACTGGCTCCATGTTCTTATCAATGGCGCGATCTACTGGTTGGACGTGATCATCCCATTATCCGGATTCACCAGACTTTGAATGAGCAGTTGCTTCAGCCCGGCAAGTTGCTGGCATTTCAAAAAGGCCTGGTTGAGAACAAGCCACTTAACGAACTTCTGGATGCTGACATCATCAAACGCACAGGATTTGGTGAAAAGCCACCTCAAGGGACCGAGTTGGCAGTCTTGAAAGATTTCTACACCGGCAAAAAGGTTGATGATCTGCGCGACCCACAATCAAAGTTCAATTTCCTCTGGTCGTATATGAATGGTGGTCAGAAGCTGGCAGCCTATATTACCGGTTTCTGGACTCACGGCCTGTTCCTCTTGCTCGTCGGATTTGCCTACTGCCTGTTCTGGTGCAGTGGAACCGTTATCTACTTCCTGCTGCGAAAACAGATTGATGAAACAGAATTTGACGATGTTTATATCGAAGATGAACAGGACTTTGCACCGCCTCCGTTAGTCAGTACGCCCTCGGCAGCTGATCAAGGACCGGTTGCGCCTCCACCCGTGTTGCCCATTACGAATCAGGCATCAGTACCCACTGATACCCCAGCCGATCCGCCAGGCAGCACTCCTGGGAGTTGAGTAATAACGGATTAACACACCCCTGTTGCAATCATCAGGGGTTTCGCATGAAGCGAGGATCGTCATGCCACGCAAGCTGGCGTTATTTACAGGCCCCTGGTCAGACATTCCGCTGGAAGAACTGGTGAGCAAAGCCCATGAATGGGGTTACCAGGAACTCGACCTGGCATGCTGGGGCGAACACCTGGCTGTTCAGAAAGCACTCTCCGAACCTGATTATGGTAGGTCCATTCTTGAATTACTTGCAGAACACAATTTGAAACTGAATGCCATCAGTCAGCATGCTGTTGGCCAAGCTGTTGCCGATCAATTGAGCCATTATCATTCAACTACGTTGCCGGAGTGGGTTTGGGGAGATGGTGTGCATGAAGCAGTGCATGCCCGTGCAGCACAGGAAATGATTGATACCGCCAAAGTCGCACAACAGCTGGGCGTCAATCTGGTACATGCTGCTACGGGGTCACCATTTTCTCTTCAACATCAATGGCTTGGCTATGGTTCACCAGAAGTTACTGTACAGTGCTGGAAGATATTTACCGACAGATGGAAACCCATTCTCACCGAATTTGAAAAGATGAACATCATGCTGGCCTGTGAAGTCGGCCCGGCACAAACTGCTTTTGATATCTACTCCACGCAGGAAACCATACAGGCACTGGAAGGTCAACTTTCCTATTCGCTGGCTATTTCTCCTGCTGCGTTGCATTGGCATGGAGTCGATCCGATCGAATATCTACGACAGTTCAGTGATCGCATCAGCCAGATTCTGGTACAGGATGTTGCAGTGACTTTGAATGGTCGTTCCAGTCTGCTAGGCTCGCTGCTGCCCGATGGCGATTACCGCCGGGGCTGGAACCATCGTGCTCCAGGGTATGGCAATCTCGATTGGCCATCACTGTTGCGAACGCTGCATCAGATTCATTATGAAGGCCCGGTGACGGTATGCATCAAGGATGCAGATATTAATAAAGACCACGCTGCAGCGGAAGCAGTGCATTTCATCCGGCGACTCGATTATGAACCGGCTTAATGATCAAACCGGTTATTCATGAGCCTGATTTCGTTGACCGGTATTTTCATTCAAAATGCTTTGAAACACATTGAAATGGATTGATACTCTATAAGTATTATGCCAAGAACCAGCAGCATCATCCGAAAGACCAACGAAACGCAATTGCAGGTTGATATCAACCTGGATGGAACCGGCGTCGCGCACATCAATACGGGCATTGGTTTCTTCGACCATATGCTGAACCTGCTTGCCCGGCATTCACTGATTGATTTGACCGTAGAGGCCAAGGGTGATTTGCAGGTTGATCCCCATCATACCGTGGAAGATACCGGTATTTCACTTGGCAAAGCAGTGTGCCAGGCTTTGGGAGACAAGGCAGGTATTCGTCGCTATGGTCATTGCATACTGCCGATGGATGAAACACTGGTGACGGCAGCGGTGGATTTCAGTGGCAGACCCTACCTGGTCTGGAAAGCAGAAATACCGCCGGTTAAGCTTGGTGATTTTGATGCAGAACTAGCGGAAGATTTCTGGCAGGGATTTGTAACACAAGCACAATGCAATTTTCACATTATTCTTCACGATGGCCGTAACACCCATCACAAAATAGAAGCTATATTTAAGGCTGCAGCACGAGCCATTCGTCAGGCTGTTGAGCCTGACCCTCGCCTGCCGGATGTCATTCCATCTACCAAAGGCACTTTAAGTGCCTGATAATTAACTGTGGCAGGGTTATTCGGTACACCGAATGACCCTGCTGGATGTGCAAGAAAATCGTATTTTCGCAGGGTCATGCATGACCCTGCCACGACTTGCTAACTTTCGATAAGTGTGGAAAGGTCAATACATGGCACGCGGTGATCTGGTTCTGGGTATCACGGGAGCCAGTGGTGCACCCTATGCCATTCGATTACTGGAAATGATGGTGAAGGCTGGGCGTCATGTTCATGTCACCATGAGTACTTCTGCACTTCAGGTTTTTCAGGCGGAACTGGGAGTGCTGCTCGATCAGAAGCAGCCCGTGCTTTCAGATTTATTACCAAGCGATCTGGAGGCTGACGTTCATCGGCTAGTGACTTATCATCACTACAAAAACCTGTTTGCAGGGATAGCCAGTGGTTCGTTTCGTACCGATGGAATGGTGATCTGCCCCTGCAGCATGGGTACTGTAGCAGCCATTGCTCACGGCTTGTCACAAAACCTGATCCATCGTGCAGCAGATGTACATCTCAAAGAAAAGCGCAAGCTGATTCTGGTGCCACGCGAGACGCCATTAGGCTTGATTCAATTAAAGAACCTGGCAACATGTGCGGAAGCAGGTGCTTTGATTCTGCCAGCCATGCCTGCGTTTTATACCAAGCCGGAATCAATTCAGAATATGGTCGATTTTGTGGTTGCTCGCATTTGCGATCAGTTGCAGATTGATAATCACTTATTGAAACGATGGGGAACCGAGCAGGGAGAAGAAGGGTGATTGATGTTCAGGGACAGATTCTCATCCTGGGTTCACACGGCCAATTAGGTCGTGAACTAGCTGCTTTATTACCCGCTGAGCATTGTTTTCTTGCAACTCGCAACGATGCAGATCTGGCAGTTGCCGGTGAGGCTGATGCCTTAATCCATCGACTGCAACCATCACTGGTCATTAACTGTGCAGCTTACAACCTGGTCGATCAGGCAGAAAAATCACCCGATGATGCCTGGAGAAACAATGCAGTTGCAGTTCGGGAACTGGCAAAAGCCTGTGCATCGATCAATGCAACTTTGGTACATTTCAGCACCGACTATGTCTTTGGATTAAACACCAGCCGTAAAGAACCTTATTGCGAAACAGATGCACCGGGGCCGCTGTCAACCTATGGCATCACCAAGCTGGCAGGCGAATACTTCGCTCAAGCATTCTGTCCAAATCATTTGGTGATTCGAACTTGCGGCCTATATGGACATCATGGAGCAGGGGGCAAAGGCACCAATTTCGTTGAAACCATGCTGCGGTTGGCGAAGTCCGGCAAAACGATCCGTGTGGTGAATGATCAAAAGCTGATTCCGAGTTCTGCGCGTGATGTCGCGAAAGCTGCCTGCTCACTTTTCCAATCCAATGCCAGGGGTTTGTACCATCTGACCAATGCAGGCGAATGTTCCTGGTTTAATTTCGCACATGCCATTTTTGAATTGTCTGCAGTCAAAGCGGATCTTCAGCCAATCAGTTCGAAAGAGTATGGCAGCCTCGCAGCCAGGCCTGGCTATTCAGTTTTGCGTTCCCAGTTTTCAACAACACCGGCTTTGCCACACTGGAAACAGGCTTTACAAACCTATCTGGAAAATCGGACAGCGAGTTAACTCTGCATGCCATCCCGGAGTGTATAGGCTAGGGGACCGAAAATAAAAATGGGCATCCAACCTGCCAGTGCTGTTGAGATCATTTCACGTTCGCCCAGATATTTCCCAATCATCGTTGTCACAAAAACGCTGGCAGCGGCAGCCAGGCAGAGTCCTGTGTTCAGGAAGATATTCCTGCTCGATTCCCGTAGAATTATACCCATACCCAGGGTAATAGAAACGAGAGTCACCAAGGGGGCTGCCAGGCGCTGATGCAACTGGGTAGCCAGTGCAGGCAATTGTTGTGCGCCGGTTGATTCCATTTCCTGGATTATTTCACCCAGGCTGGCAAACTGAAACCACATCTTATTGCGTGTGATACGGCGAAAATCCATCTGCTCAATTTTCACAAAGGTCTGGCCTGTGCTGAGGGGAATCATGACTCCTCCCAAGCCACCTGCTGGTGGTTCAGCAGGCGTGGTGTTATAGAGCAGCCAGCCAGGACTGTTCTGCCTGGAGCCATCGGGCAGAATAGTGCCTTCCGGAAAGAACCGAGCTTCTTTGGCGAAGATGTGATACATGGTGCCACCAAGTTGGGTTGGCACTGTGCAACTCATATTACGAACCAGTTGCTCAGCAGGAATAGCGCGTGTTCCTTCCAGTAAAACTCCCGTTCGGTCAAATCCTCCGGTGATGGATTTCGCTTTCTGGCCCGTTGGATCCGCAGCACTGTGTTCCAGTTGGTCGGATAGTAAAGGCATGATCAATTCACGATTAATCGTTTGCAGCGTTAGAAAGAATAGGCAGCCAATGTAAATGGGCCTGACGATGCGTCGCGTGGGTATTCCTGCGGAAAGCAGAGCGACCATTTCATTTTGTCGTTGTATCCAGGCGATGGTAAATGTACTTGCCAGCAGGAGTATCACACCGCAAAGTCGATCAAAAATCAGCACTAGTTGGTAGCTGTAATAGATGGAGAGTGTTTCCGTTATCGTCTTCTGCATGAACCGCGATGCCTGCAACAATTCCTCAAAATGGCTGAATGCATCAATGATGACGTAGAGACTGACCAGGCTGACAAAGAGCGCCAGCCAGGCTTTCACAAACGTCTTGATCAGGTAGCGGTCGAGGAGGATCATGGGGGGGTGGCAGCTTCTACCTGCGATGAGGATTGATGCATGGCATAGCGCTGTGCTCGTGGTACATAATCAACCAGGTAATTTTTGATGTAAGGATTCTTGACATGGCACTGCTTCAGGCTGAAGCCATTGGTCATCAATTCCTGTATAGCTGCATCGGGTGTCCAGCCTTCATATTCAATGCGATAAAAAGCAGCCATCGTTCCGGTACGGTGTAACCCTGCTTTGCAATGAAGGAGAATGGGGTAGGCGTTTTTGTCGTCACACACAGCCAGGAATTTTTCGATGGAGAGAGGTTCGCCTGAAGCTACCAGCTTGGGTGGCATATAAACGTAATTTACGCCCATCTGCTTGCAGAAAGCAGACTCACGCATCTTCGAATCTGACAGCCGCGGATCGACATCCTCATCCTGCAGATTAATGATGGTTCGAATGCCGTATCGCTGAATGACATCTTTAAAGCCTGCCATAGTCAGTTGACCGCAACGATACATCTTGCCTTCGGTAACGACGCGGATGCGTTTTGTTTGAACGTAGTGATAGCGATAGTAGGCCACGGGCAGCGCAAGGGTTGCCAGGGCAATCAACCCAATAAGAAAACGTGTCACCAGCAGGCGGACCATGCGGGTATCCTTCCTAATTTACCAGATCGACATTTCCTCTAATCAAGTTGAACAACAACCAGTTTGGCAGCGAATTGTGGCGAAAATCGGTGTTTTGGGCAAGATCATTCGATTACTGCTGCATGGTCATGTACAAATTGACAAATTTCCCAAGTTTCGTTGAAGTTGAAATTGATAGGCTGAAATGCAGCCAAGAGTGGAAGATATGAAGCGGATTCATCTCATTGTGGGTTGCGGTGGGTTGGTGGCATTCATTGCCTCTGGGCTTTACATGCATTTTGGCCATGATCATCTTCGTGGCTTGAGTGATGTACTACGACTGCAGTATCGCTCTACACATCTGTACCTGCTGTTTACATCGTTGATGAATTTGATTTTGGGAATCTATGCCACAACACAGTCGCACTGGCGCTATTGGCTGCAACGGGCTGGTTCCGTTCGGGTCATCATCAGCCCGGTGCTGGCAGGATTGGGATTTATCTATGAACCTGGCTTATCAGACCTTTACAGGCCATTTTCGTTCTATGCAGCGACTGCCTGTCTAGGTGGAGGGGTGCTGCATGGTTTCAGCAACATTTCATTTCAGCTTAAACGTGAAACAAGCGTACAAAAGCATCCCGATTAGCTATTCCCTAGCCCCATGCTGGTGCTTAGGATGAAGTTATCAGTTCTTTATCTTACTGCGTGAGGTTCCCATGTCTGCGCCAGATTCACTTCCCTTGCGTCGCATTGACCATGTCAAATTTTTTGTCGGCAATGCAAAACAATCCGCTTACTTTTATCGCAATGCATTCGGGTTTGATGTACTGGCGTATGCCGGCTTGGAAACGAAAGTGAAGACCGAAGCCAGCTATGTGCTCAAGCAGGGACTGATTACGTTTGTTCTGACCTCACCCCTGCATGAAGACCACCCAGAGAATTACCGGTTGATGAAACATGGCGATGGTGTTATGGACATCGCCATCGAAGTTGATGATGTTCAGAAAACCTACGATACTGTCATCAAGCGTGGTGCCAAAAGTATCCTGGCACCCAAAACTCTTGAAGATGAGCAGGGACAGTTGGACATTGCCACGATTGCAGCATATGGCGATACCCGACATTCATTCATCAATCGTGATCGATACAAGGGTGTATTTGCCCCGGGCTATAAAACACTTGACCCTGACCGCTACGGTCCACCACGCATGCAACCGGTGGGACTGAAAGCTATCGACCATATAGTCGCCAACGTGGAAGAAGGTCGCATGCGCGAATGGGTGAAATGGTATGAAGACGTCATGGGGTTCTCGCTGCTGGTGAGCTTCGATGATAAAGATATCAGCACTGAGTATTCAGCTTTGATGTCCAAGGTCATGCAGAACGGCACGGGAAAGATCAAGTTCCCCATCAACGAACCAGCACAGGGAAAACGCAAATCACAGATTGAAGAGTATCTCAACTTCTATCATGGCCCTGGAGTGCAGCACATTGCTTTAGTAACTGGTGATATCGTTAAAACTGTCAGTGCCATGGTGAATAATGATGTCAGTTTCCTCAGGGTGCCTCGCGATTATTACGACACACTGACGGATCGCGTGGGTAAAATCAACGAGGATATCGAATCCCTGGCACAACTGGGTATTCTGGTTGATCGCGATGAGGATGGATACCTGCTGCAGATTTTCACCAAACCAGTTGAAGATCGGCCCACGTTATTCTTCGAAGTGATCGAACGCCACGGTGCACGCAGCTTCGGCAAAGGTAACTTCAAAGCATTATTTGAATCTATCGAACGCGAACAGGCCAAGCGAGGCACTCTGTAACTTTCCGACTTCCGCAGCCTTGAAAATCCTACGGAGGGACTATGCGTCAACGACACCGCACTCCGTCAATTTTCAGCATGTCCATGCTGGATGTTCTGTGTTGCGCTCTCGGTGCAGTTATTTTGCTTATGTTGTTGAATTTTGTGACTGCATACAACAAAGCTCAGGCACTCACAACCACGCAGCATGAATTGAAATCCAGCACTCAGAAACTCGAGGATCAACAGGCTAATCTGCAACTGGTCCGTTCTGACCTTTCCACCTCGCTGGAACTGGTCGATCTACTCAAATCCCAAGTCAAAGAGCTGACGAGTGAACTGGGGAAATCTCGCAACACTGCCAATACCGATAAAGCTGCTATGGAGGCCAGGCTGAAGAAACTGCAGCAGGAATTGACAACAGCGCAAGCATTATTGAAACAGGCTCAATCCGATCAGGAAGCTACCGAGGCATTGCTTGCTCAAGTAAAGACAGACCGACAGGAAGCACTCGATGCTGCCAAGTCTGCGCGTATGGAACTGAATAAAAAGGGCGAAAAACTATCTGCAACGGAAGATCGCATACCACAATTGCAGAAGTCACTTTCCGATGCCATGAACCGTAGTGAAAAGGCTCAGGAACGCATTGTTGCCTTGGAAGCAGATCTGTTGAAATTGCGCCAACAACTGGAAACAGCAGGTCTGAAGCTTGCCAATTCTGAAAAGGAAAAGTTGGCTGCACTCGAAGTTGCCAAACTAGATGCTCAAACCCTGCGAAAACTCCTTGATGAACAACAGGCAACCAGTGGCCGATTGAGAACCCAGTTGCAAATTGCCTCCAACCGTTTCGCCGGTGTCGATCTGGCAGGCAAACGAGTCATTT
Organism: Planctomycetia bacterium; assembly: GCA_016795155.1. Lineage (NCBI taxonomy): Bacteria > Pseudomonadati > Planctomycetota > Planctomycetia > Planctomycetia bacterium. The sequence continues at coordinate 129,080 of JAEUIE010000032.1, forward strand.
TCCTGATCGACAAATCAGGCAGCATGGGTGCTATTGATTCCAACACCATGGAACCGGGAAAATGGCCAATCGTCTGCCAAACGGTTCAGCAAGTACTCAAGAGTTTGCCAGATGTCGAGAAGTTTCAAATTATTGTCTTCTCAGACAAGCCCGAATATCCCATGGGAAGTGCTGACCAGTGGATTGATTTCGATCGTGCCAAATCAGCAGACGCAGTGCTGGCAGCGTTGAATAAAGTAAAACCCGAAGGCAACACGCACATGTATTCCGCCTTCGAAACTGCCTTTAAGTTCAAGGATCAGGGATTGGATGCTGTTTATCTGTTTTCCGATGGCTTACCTAATATTGGCCCGGGCTTGCCTGCTAATCCGCCCACCGATGAAACGGCTCAGGGTTCACTCTTGGGGAATCACCTGCGTAATGCCATACGGCAGCAGTGGAACACGGCATCCACCAAGGTGCGAATTCATGCCATTGGCTTCTTCTACGAAAGCCCCGCACTGGGTGCATTTTTGTGGGGCTTAACCAGAGAAAATGGCGGCAATTTTGTGGGTATGAGCAAACCTTAGCCTTCAGCCGTTTCATACATTAGCAGTACATGCTTTGTTTTAATGTGAGTATTCACCATGTTGCGTAACACCATAAGTCTGGTTGTCTTCACCCTATTTGCTGGCCTGATGCACGCTGAAGATCTCAACACGATGTTGAGCTATGTTCCCAAAGAAGCCAATGTAGTGATGGCTATCAACCTGAAGAAAATGATGGATTCACCCGTCGCACTCAAAGAAGGCTGGAAAAAGAAAGCAGAAGAAACCTTAGTAGGACTGCTCCCATTCCCCGATGCTGCCGAAACGGTGGTGGTTGCCGAGCAGCTATTGCCGGGCACGCTGCAGAACAAATGGGAACTCGTTCTGATCTCGACGGATAGAGCATTTTCGTTTCTCGACGTAGCCCGTGCTGAGAAAGCTGAAATGGAATCGATAAGCCAGACGCCAGTGATCTTCACCAAGCGAAACACGGTCATCATTCAGCTTTCCTCCACGTTGATGGGTGTGTTCAGCCCCGCACATCGTCAGGATGTCGCCCGCTGGCTTCGTAATCACAACAACAACATGAAACTCAGCCCCAAGCTGGCAAAAGTAATGGACTACCTCAGGGCTGGTAACCAGTTCGCTTTGATCTTTGATTTCGAAGACACCCTGGAAATGAGTAAAGTAAGACCATTTGTTGCACAGCAGAAAGAAGTGCAGGAAAAGAAACTGAATGTTGATGCGGTCAGTTCCATTTTCAGCAGCATGTCCACCGTGGTATTTACCTTGCAGGTAAGCGATGCCATTCAAGGGAAAATGCGAACGGAATTTAACACGGAACTGAATGGGAATGCAGAATTGCTGGCATCACTGGTGCTTCAGGCTTTTGAAGCCATTGGGGCTGACATGGAAGAATATCGTAATGGCAAAATGATTGCTGAATCCAGTGCACTGGAACTGCAGACGGCTTTGACCATTAAGGGATTTCGCAGCACACTCTGGATGATTCAGCCACATTCGCTGGCTCCCGATATGTCGCGTAAAGCTGCTGAGGCTAAAGATGCCGCAGCAACCGAGGCGCAGAAGGTCTTCCGTAATATTCAGAACATCGCAAACGTCGCTCACACTCAGGCGGAGAAGAGCAACAACATCGCCCGGGCGATGGTGATTTACGACAATGCAGCTACACGGCTGGATAAGCTGCCTGTCAATCATGTTGACCAGGAAATTCAGCAATTCGCTGCTGATGTCTCAAGAGCATTGCGGGAAATGGCCAGTATGCTGCATTCCGGTGTACTGGAAGTACAGACACTCGAAAGCAAAATCCGAACCAACGTGAATGTTGAATATGTGCCAATGACAGGCTTTGGGGCTAATCCCTGGGGGTTCCGTTTCTGGAATCCCATGCTTCCTCCACAACCTGTTTATAATGTTCAGACAAATCAACCTGATGTAGTTGCAGCCCAACAGGAAGCCATTGCCAAGTCAGTTCGCAATCGGAATGAGGTATGGCGAAACTTGATCGACAAAAGCGCAACTTTAAAGAAAAATCTCTCCACCAAGTACAATTTACCATTCTAACGAACCTGCGATTGACAGTACCGGCAGGCACGGTATAGAGCCTTTCGTTCCTGGGCGGCAGACAAGTGCTGGACCGCCTGGGGACGGGGGAAAAAAACGATTGACTCAGTCTTCCTTGCCTGACGATGCCGTCACTCCCGTGCTTTCTCTGCGCCAGGCCATGCAGGCTTTCGTGGCGGAACGAGCATGGGAACGGTTTCACAGCCCCAAGAACCTCGCCATGAGCCTGGCTATCGAGGCTGCGGAAGTGATGGAGCATGTGCAATGGCTCGACGCAGAGCAATCCTGGAAAATAGCTGGCGATGAACAGAGTAAGGCAGCGCTGGGTGAAGAGTTAGTCGATGTTTTCTGCTATCTTCTGGCACTGACCAATGTTCTGAACCTGGATCTGACTCAGATAACGCTGTCGAAACTCGAAAAAAACAGGAACAAGTATCCTGTTGAGGCGTTTCGCGGACGATATGGAGAAAAGGATCCACAGCCTGCACTTCCCCCGCAGCACGCTGATCTTGAGAGAGAACGGCGTGCCTGATAGGATACGGCATCTTTCGCGGGTGCTGTAAGACAAAAAAACAGCCTTACCAAGGCTGTCACTTGGGTCACGGGAAAGGGAGGTCCCATGCCCATGGGCAATGCATCGACAACCGAAACACGTGTTCACATCCGCTGGATGATCCGACGCGATATGCAGGATGTCCTTCATACGGAACAGGAGAGCTTTCAGGTTCCCTGGACCGAAGACGACTTCCTCCATTGCCTGAGGCAGCGCAACTGCATCGGCATGGTGGCAGAAAGCAGCGATCAGGTCATCGGGTATGTGATCTATGAACTGCACCGCAACCGATTGCACATTCTGAACCTGGCTATTCATCCGCATCACCGCCGCCATCATGTCGGCGCTCAGATCATGAGCAAACTGATCGGAAAGCTCTCCAGCCATCGCCGGGCCAGAATCACACTGGAACTGCGTGAAAGCAACCTGGTGGCACAACTCTTTCTGAAAGCCCTCGGCTTCGTCGCCACAAAGGTAGTGAAGAACTACTACGAAGATACCAGCGAAGACGCCTACTTCATGGAGTATCGTCTACCTGGTGAAGTTGCGGATAGCGATCACTACACACCGACTAATCGAATCAGCAAGTATTGATAATCTCTAAGCCCATGCATTGCAATGCATGGGCTTAGTCCATCACCTCTTCAACATGTCCAGCGTTTCCTTTAATACCGCAATCTGCTGTTCCGTCGCCTCCTCAGATTCACGAAGCTCCGTAACCACTTCAGTAGGCGCCTTGGCCAGGAACCCGGCATTGTTCAGTTTGTTGCGGTAATTAGCCAGGTTCTTTTCTTTCTCTGCAAGCTGTTTCTCCAACCGTTTGATTTCCGCTGCAACATCGATCAGCCCAGCTAAATGAACGTACGCGGTGAAATCAGCGTGTGTGATGACACCTGCCTGCTGAGGCCGTTCGGTGGCGGAACCCAATTGCAATTCACCAACTTTGCCAAGTGATTGGATGAATGGTTTCAAAGGCTCCAGTTCTTTTGCAACTGCATCGCTGCATTTGACCGAGACGGTAACCGTGGCCTTCTCATCAACCCGGTACTCGTTGCGGGTATTGCGGATGGACTTGATCAGGTCCTGCATGCGGGCGATCTGCGACTCGCGTTGTTTATCCTGATAGGAATCAAGCCCCGTTGGCCAATCTGCAATCATGATGGAATCGGTCGCAGTTGCCTGAGCAGAAGGCATCAATCCCCGTTGTGGCGCAACTTCATTCAGTGCCTGCCAGATCATCTCCGTAACAAAGGGCATCATAGGATGCAGCAGCCGCAGGATGTTATCAAGAATGCCGACGAGCATTTGCTGGGCCAAAGCCTTTTCGCCATCGATTTTCAGCCTGGCCTTGGCCATCTCGAGATACCAGTCACAGAATTCGGTCCAGGTGAAGTCGTAGAGTAGTCGAGCCGCCGCTGCAATCTCGTAGGAATCCAGATGCTGCGTGACCTGCTGTGTAACCGTAGCCAATCGCGACAGAATCCAGCGGTCTTCGAGCTTCAGGCTCTGGTTCCCCTCGTCCTCTTGGGGAGAGGGGTTAGGGCTGAGGGGTTGTGACAGATTCATCATGACAAACCGCGATGCATTCCACAGCTTCGTCGCAAAGTTGCGGCCTAGTTCAAACTTGTCACTCGTCTGCTTAGCGGTGGGCAATTCCGCGTCTTCCGAAGGCCAGGGGCCACCAGGCCGGAACTGCTTCTTACAACTGGGGCATGCCAGCTTCTTCGTCCGCATGTACATGTGTTCTTGCTTGACCGGGACGAGCGTCTGGCAATGCGGGCAAACATTGGCGACCGGCAGGCGAGCATCCTGAGTTTCGGTGGCCATCTGGCAGATGACAAACCGCAGGGCATCGGTACCGTAGATGGAAATGACATCGAGAGGATCAACGCCATTGCCTTTGGATTTGCTCATCCCCTCGCCGAAGCCATCGAGGACTTTGGGATGGATGTAAACGTGATTGAACGGAACCTCACCCAGGTTCGAGAGCGACATCAAAACCATGCGGGCAACCCAGAGCGTGATGATATCACGGCTGGTGACGAGGACGCTGGTAGGGTAGTAGTAAGCCATCTCCGGCGTCTTGTCAGGCCAGCCAAGCGTCGAATGGGGCCAGAGGCCGGAGGAAAACCAGGTATCGAGAACGTCGTCATCTTGCTTCGCTTCGATTTCGCTTAAGAAGTCGATCCGAACATCGTTTGCTTTTGCTGGATTTGGACAGATGCCGTAAACAGGATGACCAACTAAATCAACACCAATTTTTTCGACATGTGCAGCATCTCCAAAGTGCGCCCGAAAGAACTCGAGCTTGTTTGCAGGTCTATCAAATGCATTAGATAGCAAAACGTATCTATCAAGTTTTTCACCTTCCTTGTTATTTGTGTCACCTGATTGAACCCGTTCGGAGTAATATTGCATTCGGTCTTTAAGTAGTTTCCAGACATGCATTTCCTCAACACGCCAAACCGGTATCCGATGCCCCCACCATAGTTGCCGGCTGATGCACCAGTCGCGTTTCTCGCCTAACCAGTCGAGATAGGTCTTGGCGTAACGTTCGGGGAAGAACTTGACCCGACCAGTGGTGACCGCGTCCATGGCGAGTTGGGCGAGGCCGGGGCGGCCGCCACCGCTTACTTCGTGCGCGGCTCCTTGGCCGTCTTCGTCACTCATCTTGACGAACCACTGATCACTCAGAAACGGCTCAATCGGCGTCTTGCTGCGGTCGCTGTGGGCGAGGTCGATTTCGCGGTCTTCGACTTTTTCGAGCAGTCCTAGGGCTTCCATGTCAGCGACGACAGCCTTGCGGGCTTCGGGCATGGTCAGGCCCTGATACTTGCCGCCGACTTCGCTGATGGTGCCATCAGCCTTCATCATGCTGAGCATTTCGAGCTTGTGACGCAGGCCACACTGATAATCGTTCGGATCGTGAGCGGGGGTGACTTTGACCGCACCGGTACCGAGGGTGGGATCGACGAGTATCCCATCGGTGATGATGGGAATGACGCGGTTAACGAGCGGACAGAGGAGTTTCTTACCATGCAGATGCTTGTACCGCTCATCATCGGGATGGATAGCGACGGCGACATCGGCGAGCATGGTTTCAGGGCGGGTGGTGGAGAAAGTCAGGTATTCGCTGATTTGCTTGCCGGCGTCATCAACAACGGGGTACTTGAACGTCCAGAAGTGGCCATTGGTTTTCTCGTGATAGATTTCATCGTCAGCAACGGCGGTCTGGAGATGCGTGTCCCAATTGACTAAGCGTTTGCCCCTGTAGATCAGGCCATCTTTGAAGAAATTGAAGAATGTCTGGCGGACGGCTTTACTGCACATCTCATCAAGGGTAAAGCGGGTGCGGTCCCAGTCGGCGGAGCAGCCTAGCTGTTTGAGTTGGCCGAGGATGCGGCACTCGTACTGATCCTTCCATTTCCAGATGCGTTCAACCAGCCCCTCACGGCCAACATCGTGACGGTTCTTCTTCTCAGTTTCGAGAAGCCGCTTTTCAACAACGGCCTGGGTTGCAATGCCGGCATGATCAGTGCCGGGAATCCAGCAGGCTTCGTAGCCCTGCATCCTTCGCCAGCGAATGAGGACATCCTGCAAGGTGTTATCGAGAGCATGCCCCATGTGCAGCGCACCGGTGACATTGGGCGGCGGGATGACGATGGTGAAGGGCTTTTTCCCTTCTTTCTTTCCCCGGACAGGATCGCTGTGAAAGTACCCCTTCTCATTCCAGAACTTCAGGCACCATTCCTGGGCTGCTGCGGGATCGTATTTACTCGGCAGTTCCGGCGTAGCTGTCATTGCGCATTCCTTGGCAAACGGAGGTTTGAGTCATTATGAGGAATGACCAGTGCATCGCATACAGGGGTTCGGGGGAACCGGTGGATTCTTGACTAGGAGGCGAACCGGGCGAATGATAATATGGTCTTTGTTACCTGAGGTGAACCATGACAAACAAACAGATTGAAAAGCGTATAGAACAATTGGAACGCGAAGTCGCTGAACTGAAAAAGGATAGTCAATCATCCCTGAAGCCTGATGAACCTAAAAAAGGCTGGCGAGCATGGGTGGGTGCATTTTCAGGGGACCCTTTTATGAAGGAAGCTTTTGCTATTGCACAGGAATATAGGGAACGTGATCGACGAAAAGCAAAAGGTGTGAAGAAAAGAAAGAAAGCCGGCAAATGATCTTTCTCGATACAGATCATCTGACCATCCTGACTGATGATCGACATTCTTTGCATCACAAGCTGGTTGATAGACTCGAACGAAATGGGACTGGCTTTCAAATACCATTAGTTTCACTGGAGGAAAGTCTGCGAGGCATACTCGCACTGATACATCGTTATCGTGAAGTTGATCGTCAACTTTATGGCTATGGAAAGATGATGCAGTTGTTGTGGCTGCTCAAGGAAGTTGAGATTATTCCATTAGACCAAAATGCAGCAGTTCATGTAAAAGAACTGCAATCAAAGAAGCTGAAAATGGGTACGCAAGATTTGAAGATAGCTGCTATAGCTAAGTCACACGATGCTCTTCTTCTTTCAAATAATCTCAAAGACTTCAAACGCATCCCCGGCTTACGAGTGGAAAGCTGGATCGCTTAATACTGTTATGTAGCTATAAAGTGATAGCCCCAGAAAGCCATCCCTTCAAAAGCATATCGACAGACGGAGCAATTACAACAAACTCTGCATCAATTGGTGACCATTTCCACAATCCCAAATGGTCGAACCGATATCCCCAATCGATTCCATCCACACCAGGACTTCCAATGACTAGGAACAGACGTTCAGTATCCTCGTACACTCTCTCAAAAGGCCAGATGTACCAAAACTGTCCCAATTCGTCCCAGTAACCCTGCTCGGCTAATGGCGAATTGAAGTAATCAGTGCAATTGAATCGGTGCCATCGTTCAGGAACAACTGGTTTTCCTCGATTGACCCCCGCAGAGTTAACGACTTGGTCAACCAACTGCCGCCCGTAATCGAAGTTAAATAATCTGACAACGAGTTCATTCAAATTAAGACTTCCACTCTCATCAAATTCGTTTCTAATAGAGTCCAAATCCGGAAGGTCGCCCAAGCCGCTATTTGCCAACTCCTCAGCTAATGGCTTAACCAATCGCGGCCAGCATTCAGTCGCCGGCAACTGCTGAAGTTCAGTAACCACGATAAGAACTGACATTGAAAGTCCGATTACTTGTGACTGCAATCCGAACTCGCCAACATACTCTGGCGAGGTCGTTGTGGAAACCGAACGATTTATTCCGAAATCCCCATCTGCTTCATAATGAACGCAAATGCAAACACCTGTTCTTTCAGGGCATCGTATCTTCCTGATGCTCCGCCGTGCCCGGCTGCCATATTGCATTTGAAGAGCAACGGTTCACTACCCTGCTTGAGCGTACGCAACTTGGCGACATACTTGGCTGGTTCCCAGTACATGACCTGACTGTCGTTAAGGCTGGTGCGAATCAGCATGGCAGGATAGGTGCGCTGCGACAGGTTGGTGTAAGGGCAATAACTCTTCATGTACTCGTAGTGTTCCTTGTTTTTCGGATTGCCCCATTCAAGGAATTCGCCAACCGTTAAAGGCAGCGTTTCATCCATCATGGTGTTGATCACATCTACAAAAGGCACTTCGAGTACTGCTGCCTTGCAGAATCCTGGTTCAGCCAGGTTGAGAGTGGCTCCGACAAGCAAACCACCGGCGGAACCACCCATGATCGCCAGCTTGTTGTGTGCAGTGTATTTCTTGTCACACAGCCAATTGCCACAGTCGATGAAATCGAAGAAAGTATTTTTCTTCTTGAGCATTTTGCCATCGTCATGCCAGGCTTCGCCCATTTCGTTTCCGCCGCGAATGTGGGCGGTTGCATAGACAAAGCCACGATCCAGCAGGCTTAGTCGAGCAGGCGAGAAGGTCGCCGACATCCCTAAGCCATAAGAACCATAACCATAGAGCAAGCAGGGTGCAGTACCATCAAGTTTGGTGCCCTTTTTGTAGACCAGAGAGATGGGAACTTTCACGCCGTCTCGTGCTGTCACCCAGACACGTTCAGACTGATACTGGTCTTGATCGTATCCACCTAGCACATCCTGTCGTTTCAGCAGCGTCTGTTCCCGCTTCGCCAGGTCGTAATCGTAAACGGACATAGGCGTGGTGTAAGAGGTGTACATATAACGGAAGGTCCTGGAATCGAACTCCGGATTGCCTGCTCCGCTTAGAGTGTAAGTGGGTTCCTTCATTTCAATCTGATGTGTATCGCCGGAGTTCAGATCGCGAACAGAGAAGCGATCCAGTCCGTTGGTTTTTTCTTCCACAACCATGTAATTCTTGAAAATGGTGATCGATTCAAGCAGCACGTCAGCTCGGTGTGGGATAACATCACTCCAGTTGCCGGTCTGTGTGTCGGAACATTTGACAAGTTTGAAGTTCTTCGCGTTCTGATTGGTTTTGATGAAAAACTCGCCATTGCGGTGGCCAACGATCTGATAACGGTGCTTCTCCTCTCGTGGTCGGACAATCTTCCACTCGCCCGTGGGCTGATCGCTCGGCAGAATGCGCATCTCGCTCGATTCAGAACTGCCTATCATCAATACCAGGTACTTACGATCAAGGGTTCGAGTCACCATAATGCGGAAGAGTTCATCCTTTTCTTCGTAAAGCAGCACATCCTTCTGGCCATCAGATTGTCCCACTTCATGGCGGTACAGCCGATAGGAGCGCTTGGCATGATCTTCGGTGGTGTAGAAGAGGTATTTTCCATCAGCAGACCAGGTCGGGCTGTTCACTTTCTTGATGGTGTCGGGCAGTAGCTTGCCTGTCTCCAGATCCTTGATGGCTAAGGTGTATTCACGGAAGCCGGTGGTATCGAAAGTGTAAGCCAGGTAGCGGTTGTCATTGCTAACGGACTGGGCTGCGACACTGAAGAACTTGAATGGCTTGGCCAGTTCATTGACATCCAGCATGATTTCTTCAGCGTTTTCTTTGGCCCCCTTTTTGCGACAGATAATGGAGTACTGTTTGCCTTCTTCCGTTCGGCTGTAGTACCAGTAGCCGTTGCTGAAGCTGGGCACGGAGAGATCGGTCTGCTTGATACGTCCCAGAAATTCCTTGTACAGTTTCTGCTGCAATGCCTCAGTCGATTTCATCATCGTTTCGGTGTAGGCATTTTCCTTTTCGAGATAACTGACAACATCGGGGTTGGTCTTCTCCCGAAGGTAGAAATAGTTGTCGGTGAATTTGTCACCATTGATCTGTACTTCTTTTGATTTGGTTTTTGCAGTTGGCGGTTGTGGCGCTTCCTGAGAATAGGCCAAAGAACCTAGCTGCAGGGCAATAAGATAAACGCAAAAACGCATCATGGAGAGATTCCAGAAAACAAGACAACGAGATTAACTTAGCAGTTAGCGATTGGCCTGCCTACCAAAGGTCTGCTCCGTTCACAATAGACTCATCTTTACGAGGCAGGTTTCAATATCGGCTCTCTTGTCCAGCCATGCAGGGAGATGCTGCGTAATTCCCTTCCCAGATCCATAAAGCATCTCCAATTCAACGGGAACTCCAGAAACACATGGAGAAAACTGAGCGTGTAAAGGGCAATGAAGCCTGTGGTGTAGTCTATCCAGTAAAGCAGGACAGCTACCAGCCAGAGGACAACAATCACCGATAGTCGCAATGCATCTACCTTATGCCATTTGATAATCGAAGTTTTAGAAAACCAGTTCAAATAATGATAGGAGTAGGCAAAGGCAATAAATCGCATCAGGGCAACACCCATCGCAGATTGATATGCCTGATCAGGATTTGCCAGTTCATGGCCTAGGAGCCGGGCCAGCCAGCGGTTGAGTTCCACAAAGAAATGATAATGGTGCCGTACTTCATTGGAGACGATTGCAATAACATCAGGCCGATACCAGAGCAGAAATGCACCGATGCCAAGCAGAAGCAGAAACGATAATAGGCCGGGTATGCTACGATTCTTCATGGCACCCAACAGCATAAATGCGGCAGTAAAGACGAAAACGTGCACCAGGGTTGGTAAAAACACCACAAAAAACAGCACCCAGGTTTGCACATTGATGAGGGCAACCAGAAACAATCCAGCAATCAGCATAAACCAGCACTTGGATTTTAAACTGCGAAACGCCGTCATGGCTAGTGCTGCCATGAAAGCCAGGTAGATGATGACAGCCCCCGACTGGTTCATGAACTGTCCGAATTCCTGCTTGGTCTGCAAAGGTGCATTCTCTGCAGGAGCCAGAAATCTGGGTACCACAACCGAAAACCCGAAAAGAAGAAAACCCAGAAACACTAAAACCACAGCGTCGCGTGCTCCCGTGGTGAAGTATTTCCGTTCATGCAGCCAGGATATTTCAGTGAGGTAATGAAGCGGACCGAGAACTGCATACGAAAAAAGAAACACCTCAAAAGGCAATACAAACGCTGCTGCTGCAGAAACCAGCATGAGCGCGATATTCAGCCAGTCAATGTGTGCTGTTGTCAATTTCATCCATTACTCGGTTGCAAGTTGCAAAAGAACCGCTTCATAATGATTGCGGAGCAGTAACAGATCATCAGCCAGGGCTGGGGCATTCCAGACCTTGCCGCCTGGCAACATAGGCACCTTGGCCAGTTCCCGATGTACTTTCGGATCAGCTGCGACCAGAACCAGATCGCCCGCTTCACCCATGATGACGAGCACATCGTTTCTCAACAGCAGTTGCCCATGACCATACCGGCCAGCTTTCCATTTACGTTCACCCGTTTTGGCATCCAGGCAGGCCAAAATGCCATCATCCATGCCGTAAAGAAAACCCTCATGGAATACTGCAGAACTCATCTTGCACTTGAGCCGCTTGTTCTGCCAGATCGGCGTCGCTGTCCATGCCCCTCCATCCTTCTTGATTTGCAACATCACTGCCCCGGCATCATAACCTGCGGAGACAAAGACCTGATCGCCCGGTAATGCCAATGGCTGTGCCACGTTGATCTTGTTGGTGTTCCCAAATGCAAATCGCCAGAGTTCTTTCCCGGTAGCCAGTTCATGACCGGCAACTCCCTCGGCATCAAAAATCAGAACCGTTTCAACATCAGCCAGCTTGGCCAGCACGGGCGATGCATAGGAGGCGCGATTCTTGCCTGCATGCCACACAGCTTTGCCCGTGGCACGATCATAAGCAACCACCCCGAAATCATTCGTACCACCGGGGTTTACGATTACCTTGTTACCCACCACCAGCGGTGCGCCACTCATACCCCACTGTATATTGCTGATGGAGGCATCTTCGAGAATGTTGGTTTTCCATTTCTCCTGACCAGAAGCCAGATCAAGACAGGTCAGCAAACCGCTGGCGCCTAGTGCAAATACTTCATTGTTGGAAATGGTTGGCGTGGCACGCGGGCCATTACCACCCAGGCTTTCCTTAAAATGTCCCGGGTAGCCTCGCGTCCACCGTTCCTGTCCTGTTTTCAGATCATAGGCTACTACCATTTCTTCTTCACCACGCTGTTCGATGGTAACTGCCAATCCGCCGGCAAGCACACAACTGGCGTATCCACCACCAACAGGCCGCCGCCAGAGTTCCTTTGGTGCGTGCTGTTTCAAATCAAATTTCAACTTGGAGCCGGGAACAACCCCATCGCGCTGTGAGCCAAGAAAATCTGTCTGTGTGGGTGCATTGGCAACCAGTTCGTTGCTACCCAAACCAGGCTTGTTGATCAGCAGATACTGCTGCAAACGCTGTTCCTGTGTTGGTTCCCAGCGGAAATGAAAAACATAATTGTTGTTGCCGGTGTTCTCGATTTCCCGGATGGAAGCAGCAAACAAACCTGCTGCAATCGCCAGTATGCCAAAAGTGTAATACTTGATCTTGCGACTGACTTGGCGAGTGAAGAGCAGCCAGATGAGCAGCAATCCGCCAAAGAGAAGTACCAGGTTTCTTCCTACCACCACCTGTGCAGAACTGGCAAAACGGGGGATGAGTTGTTCCGAGACAAGGTTAGTGGTCCAATTGACCGCTTCTGCAATTGCAAAGACGGTGATTAGAGTAATGGGTATCCAGAAACGACGGAGATATGATTTTTCGTTTGAATGTACTGACATGGTTTTCTCTCTGAATTACGCTTTCCCCAGCAAATCATACCCCTCTGCTGCAGTAATCTTCACCGGTACCAAATCACCAGGTCCAATCTTTTTGCTTTTCACTTTGACTATCGGATCAATATCTGGAGCATCGGCATAAGATCGGCCCAGCCACCAGCCTGGCGTTTCGGGATCTGGGCCATCAATCAAGACATCCAGAGTTTGTCCCACCTGTGCCTGGCTCCAGGCAAATGCCACCTTTTGTTGTGTCTTCATCAATCGATCACGACGCTCATTCTTGACTTCTTCAGGCAGATGATCCGGCAGTTTCGTTGCCGGAGTTCCGGGTTCAAATGAATAGGTAAAGACACCCGCACGTTCAAAGTGCATCTCAGTCGCGAAAGCACACAACTCCTGGAATTGCTCTTCCGTCTCTCCTGGAAAGCCAACGATAAACGTGGTTCGTAATACCAGGTTGGGTATGTGTTCCCGCAACTTCTGCACCAGATCAACTGTCTGCTTGCGATTGACCTTGCGGCTCATGCGCTTCAGCATCGTATCGTTGATGTGCTGCAAAGGCATATCGATGTAAGGTACAATCTTCTTCGCTGAGCCAAGAACCTTCAGCAATGAATCCGTCAGGTACATAGGGTAGACATACAGCACACGAATCCAGTCGATACCTTTGACTTTGTTCAGTTCCAGCAGCAAATCATCCAATCGTGGTTTGCCGTAGAGATCCATGCCGTAGTAGGTGGAATCCTGCGCAACGATATTCAACTCCCGCACGCCGTCTCTGGCCAGTTCCTTTGCTTCAGCTACCACCTGTTCAATGGGTTTGGTAGCATGTTTGCCGCGCATGCCGGGAATTGCGCAGAAGGTGCAGAGTCTGTCGCAACCTTCACTGATCTTGAGATAAGCAAAATGCCTTGGGGTAATGCGAAGCCGGGCGTCGTCAGGCAAAGCTCGCACTGGTGCTGGTTTGAAAAGTGTTCGTTGTTCCTTCAGTAAGTCAGGCTTGGGTGGTGCAAGATTCAAACTAAGTTTGCGGCTTGGTTTAATAATCTCTTTCTTTCGCTTGCTGAGCGATTTATCATTGGCAGGCCGAGGCAGTTTTCCATCCAGCACCTTGTCGCAAACTGCGGTGATCTCTTCCCTGCCAAAGACCCCCACCAGATGATCAATGCCCGGTACTTCGTCCAGCAATGTTTCTTTCTTGCGTTCGGCCAGGCAACCAGCAACTACCACGGCTTTGAGTTTGCCCTGGTCTTTCAGATCGATCATTTCACGAATGACTCCCAGCGATTCCTGCCGGGCAGCTTCAATGAACCCGCAGGTATTCACAACAACAACATCCGCACCATTTGCTTCAGGTACTATGGCATAGCCATCCACTGCCAGGTGGCCCAGCATCCGTTCAGAATCTACCAGGTTCTTGGCACAACCCAGTGTTACAAAAGCAAGCGTACCCTTCACAGGCGGAGGTGTTGGCATGAGACATCACAAAGGTTAAGATCAGCACTATCTTATGGATGAGCTGAACACGAGAAATGAGCATGCGACGCAATATTACCCATTTATGAGCGAATTATGAAGGAGAAGGCAGTTTGGTGGTCTGAAACAAAGCTTAAAATAGACATGGTATCATTCCAAGCGACTCTAAAAGCACTATTCAGAACGAATCTGATAAGATATGGTATCCCTGCCTGATCATGTTGAGGTTGCCAGAATGAATGAAACAGTCGCAGCCAACCCTACCAACGCGTCCTTGAAGGAACGGGTTCAATCTCTTCGACTAGGGCAGGAAGTCCGCGTGCCACCACGTCGAAGCAGCAAGTTATTTTGGCTGATCATCCTCGGCGTTTTGGTAGGTGGTGGTTCATGGTTATGGCTGAAGTATGGCGCTTCACTCAGGCAGGCCCTAAGTACCTCCACAGCACCACAATCCACTGTAACGGCTACCGCACCGGCACCTGAAAAGGAAAAACTGGCTAGTAACATCGCACTCGAAGCTGGAGGCTACATTGTTCCTTTTCAGAAGGTACAGGTTAGTCCCAAGGTAGGTGGGCAGGTTAAGAAACTTTACATCGAGGAAGGGCAATACGTCAAGAAAGGTGAAGTTCTGGCTGAGTTGGAAACTGAAGAATACGACTTTGAATACAATCGTGCCCTGGCTATCTCACAGTTAGCTAAGGCCAAGTTGGATGAAGCCGAGAAAGGCAGCCGGGTTGAAGAGATACTTCAAGCCGAAGCTGCTGAGAAAGAAGCAACAGAATCACTGAAGCAATCCAAAGATGAACTCGCCAAGCTGAAGGCCTCTGGCAGTGCGATCACCCGAGATGAACTTGACAAGGCACAGAGCAGGGTACTGATCGCTGAACAGAAACTGGAGCAACAGCGAGCCTTGAACTCGATGATGAAGAAAGGCGTTCGTGATGAACGCAAGGCAGCAGCCAAGGCCGAATACGATCAAGCTTGTGCTGAAATGGCCAAGGCTAAATGGCGGCTCGATAACTGTAAAGTCATTGCACCCATAGCCGGCAAGATTCTCGAAAAGAAAACCGAATTGGGGAATACAGTAAGGCCTGAAGCCTTTTCCAACGGTCTTTCAGCGAATCTCTGCGATATGGCTGATTTGAAAAACCTCGAAGTCGAAGTAGACATCAGTGAACGTGACATCCGTCAAATCGCCAAAGGTCAGAAATGTACCATCACAACAGAAGCGTTCAAAGACAAGAAATATACCGGCAAAGTAGCACGCATCATGCCTGTTGCCAGCCGCAGCAAAGCCAGTGTAACTGTACGGGTAAAAATTGATGTTCCCGATGATGAAATGGATCTGCGACCCGAAATGCGTGCTCGTGTACAGTTTTTGAAGGATGGCATCCCTGCGGCTCCGACACAGACTGCTGTAACATCGACAGAACCCAAACCAGCTGTGAAAAATTAATCCACGAGAAAATCATGAGCAGTGCTATTGTTCGCTGTCAGGATGTCGTCAAATATTTTCAGCGAGGCGGCGAACGCATTGACGTATTACATCACCTGAACCTCGAAGTACAGGAAGGTGAATTTGTTGCACTCATGGGCCCGTCTGGCTCTGGTAAAACGACGCTGCTCAACATGATTGCAGGGCTGGATACACCCAGCGAAGGAAACATCTGGGTGGGAGATGACCTCGTCTCAGATATGAACGAAGAAGAACTGTCCCGCTGGCGGACCCGCAGCATTGGCTTTGTGTTCCAGTTCTATCATCTGCTGCCGGTGCTGACGGCATACGAAAATGTGGAGATGCCTTTGCTGCTTCTGCCGCTTTCGGCATCAGAGCGGAAACGGCAGATTTATACAGCCATGGAACTGGTCGGCCTGACCGATCGCATGTGGCATCGTCCCGGACAACTCTCCGGCGGGCAACAGCAACGTGTTGGCATTGCACGGGCTTTGGTCACCGATCCTACCTTAATTGTCGCAGATGAACCAACCGGTGATCTCGACTCCAAAAGTGCTGATGAAATCCTGACTCTCATGCAGGAACTGCCTCGGTCGTTGGGAAAGACTATCATTATGGTGACGCACGATCCGCATGCTGCCGAGCGTGCCCAGCGACTTGTTCGTCTTGAGAAGGGCAAACTGGTTGAGGATGCCTACGTCACCACGAAAACGGGTGCAGTTGTTTCCATCAGTTGAGATGCAGATGCTGAATTGATGCTGGTAATATGTTTATCGGCTTACCATGGAAATATGATGTTGGTTGATTCTTTCGCGTGAAGGTGGCATAGGGGAATGGGATGAAACTGCTGAAGCTGATTGTCAAAAACCTGATGAGAAACAAAGTCAGAAGCATCCTGACCCTGCTGGCTATTTTCTTCCTGGTTGCCATCTTCACACTGATTGCCACCGTCATCCGATTTCTTGATGATCAGATGACTGAGCAATCCAAAGACGTGCTGGCGGTCATTACCGAACGCCATCGTATTCCCAGCCGGTTTGATCGTAAGTACATGGACGATATCAGCAGCACTGGCAGTATCCTGAATTCCAATCTTTCCAACATCGAAGGATTTCGCAGTGACAAAACTAACATCTGGCATTTTGTCATTTTCACGCTCGATCCTGCGATGAAGGATCCTGACAAGATATTCTTTTCCATCGCTTGCATTCCGGAAAAGATAGGGACAATGACTGATGGCTTGAAAGGTTTCGATCCCGAAGGCAAAATCTGTCAGATGATGAAGAATCCACCTGTTTCAAATGTGGACAATATCGGCATTGTTATGGGTCCGGAACGTATGAAAAAACTGGGCAAACAGATTGGCGATGTTTTTAAAGCCCAGACTATTCTCCATCGAGGGTCGGATGGAAAGCCCATTGAATTTGAAGTGGAGATTGTCGGCGAGTTGCCGGGCGGTAATCGATGGGCACAGGCTGCATTTATGGATTACGAGTATCTCAGTCGAACGCTTAAGGCGGTTGGCTCCGAACTTGATGGCAAAGTCAATCTCGGTTGGATCATGACGGACAATCAGCAGTCGGCGATTCAAACCGGGGGAACCATCGAAACCTATCTGCCTGACGTGAAGTGCGAAACCCTCTCAGCAGCTATCGGTCGGTTTCTGGAACCGTTCAAGGACATTCTCTGGGGTGTAAAATGGCTGCTGGTACCTGCTATCTTCGCAGTGATGACCGTTATCGTAGCTAATGCGATCAGTATTACGGTACGTGAACGACGCATGGAGATTGCAGTGCTGAAAGTGCTCGGCTTCAGTCCCAACCAGATCATGTTTCTGATTCTGGGTGAAGGTGTACTTCTAGGCGCCTTGGCTGGAGGCATCAGTGCTGCCAGTGTGGTTTACATCTCACGGAATGTTTCTATCCTGGCAGGTTTCAACGTTCCCGATGCTGCTATCAGTTGGGGTTTTCTGGCTGGTGCCGGCACAGCATTCATAGGCAGCCTGTTTCCTGCTATTTCCGCCAGAACAGTCAAAGTAGTTGATGTCTTTTCGCGAGTGGCCTGATGATACCAGTAAGTTACAACTACCGAAATCTGATGGTGCGCTGGCGAACCACCATGCTGACTGCCATTGGTTTCACCCTCGTCGTCTCGCTGCTCGTAGTCATGCTTGCCTTTGTGCGTGGCCTGGCTGCATTGGCAGAAAACTCCGGCCACCCAGGCAATGTTATCATCTTGAAGGATGGCACTAACGATGAACTGTTCAGTGAAATCAACATCGACGATGTTCACAAAACCCTTTTCTCGCTCTGGAGCGGTGATTCACTCGTGCAGCGAGATCCAGATGGCACCGTATGGGTGAGCAAGGAAGTCTATGGCATTGCCACGCAGGAAATTCCCAGCCCCACTCCTGGCGGGCGGCCGAGCTATCGTTTCATTCAGATTCGTGGCATGGAAGATCCCGATATGGCAGGCAAAGTACACAGCCTGAATCTCCAACCGGGTGGTGAGTGGTTTAACCGCAGCGGCACCCAGTGTGTTCTGGGTGATGGGATCGCCCGCATGCTGGGATTGAAAGTGGGTGATACCTTCAGGCCTCGCCCCGGCTTGCCACCTTTATGGCAAGTGATGGGGATACTCGATTCAGCTGGTTCACCTTTTGATTCGGAAATCTGGGCCAAGCGAGAAGATGTTGGTAAGTACTTTGGTAAAGATAACGAAGAAACAAAACAGAGTCTTTACACGACCATTGTGCTGCGGCTTCCCAGCTATGAGATTGCATCGAAAGCCTGTGAGTACTACCGAGGCTTGCCTGACATCAAAGTCAATGCCATGCCAGAGAAAGACTATTACCAGAAGCTGACGGAAAACACGAAAACCTTTCAGGTATCAGCCATCGTCATTGCCATCATTATGGCCATCGGTGGGTGTTTTGGTTTGATGAACACCATGTTTGCAGCGGTGGCTCAGCGAATCAAAGATATCGGCGTCCTGAGAATCATTGGCTATTCGAAACTGCAGATTCTCCTGTCGTTTCTGCTGGAATCCATCTTAATCGCTTTTCTGGGGGGAATACTGGGTGTTCTGATTGGATTGGGAGTAAACGGTATTGAACAGAAAGGGCAACTAAGCTCAGGGCAGGGTAGTGGAAAAACAGTTGTGTTCAAAATGGTGGTGGACGAAGAAGTTATCAAGGTAGCAGCCATCTTCACCATTTTCATGGGGCTGATTGGCGGTATCATACCTGCAGTATCGGCCATGCGCATCAAGCCTCTCGATGCGGTGCGATAAACAGCGAGAAAGATGTGTATATGAAGCCTTTAGGCGTTGCCCTGTTAGGGTGTGGTGTCGTTGGCAGCGGCGTTGTCAGACTGCTGATCGAACAGGCAACGAGACTTGCCCAGCGTGCCGGCAGACCACTGCAACTTCGCCACGTTGTTGTCCGTGATGCTGAAAAAGAACGATTATTCGCAGTTCCTCCACAGTTGGTTTCCACTCGGGACGAAGTGGTTTATCAGGACCCTGATGTGGAAGTGGTCGTTGAACTGATGGGAGGTCTCGAACCGGCACGAACACGCATCCTCAATTGTTTCAAACACCGCAAGCATGTGATTACCGCAAACAAAGCCGTTCTGGCAACGCATGGCGATGAACTCTTTCGGGCAGCACATGATGCAGGCTGCACTCTCGGCTTTGAAGCAAGCGTCGGTGGCGGTATTCCCATTGTTCATGCATTGTCGCAGGGGCTAGCTGCCAACGACATAATTGCAATTAAAGCCATTCTCAACGGCACCACCAATTTCATTCTGACATCCATGTCGGAGAAGAACATTTCCTATTCCGATGCACTACTCGAAGCACAACGGCTTGGCTATGCCGAAGCTGATCCGACACTCGATGTCAGCGGGATGGATTCAGCACAGAAACTAGCTGTGCTTTCCCGTATTTGTTTCGGTGTCAGCATTCAGGGAGATGCCATCGAGCGACGAGGCATACAAGGCATAGAACTGGTCGATATCCAATACGCCCGCATCATGGGATATGCCATCAAACTGGTGGCGGAAGCCTGGATGAGCGAGCATCGCGTGGCATTGCACGTTGAGCCGACTCTCGTACATCGGTTTGATCCGCTGGCCCAGATGCCTGGTCCTTACAATGCCATTGAAGTAGTGGGCGATGTGGTGAAGGACACTTTGCTCTGTGGTCCGGGTGCGGGGCAAATGCCAACCGCCAGCGCCGTGGTTTCTGATTTGATTGACCTGGCTTTGGGACATGCTGCCATCAATTTCAATAGCATGCGATTGTGGTCGCCTGATAAGGGCATTGGATTACGTTCGCCTTCCGAAATTGAAAGCCGATTTTATTTGAGAGTGAATGCTGAAGAACGGCCTGGCAGTCTGGCTCAGGTGGCTGGTATTCTTGGCAAAGAGAAAATCAGTGTTGCTTCCATTGTCCAGCACGAGCAGCTTGAAACCCAGCGAGGCTTGGCTGTTCCCATTGTAATCAGCACGCACGCAACTAATCTGGGAGCTATTAGAAGGGCTGTATTTGCCATTGATGAGCTTACCAGTTGCTTGACCCCAAGTATTTATATGCCCATAGCTGAATAAATTGCGATGCCAGTAATTTGATGGTGTGCCAAAAATAAACTAAGCTGGATAAGTTGTGTTCCCTCTCGATATGATTGAGGGTGCTCTGAACTGACATACGCAGGAAGTTATTGTGTCGCAAAGCGAGCATGTGCTTGATCCACATTTTGTTTCCAAGGATGAAGAATCCCAGCCAACAGAGACTGGGTTGCAATACCTTTCCAGGCTCAGCTTCTCTCCATTGATGGAAATCTGGAAGGCAAGGTCTGCTGATGGTCAGTTAAGGCAGGTTAAAATTCTCAAGGGACTTTCCAGAAAACGAACCTTAACCGACAAGGAACTGGAAAAGATTGCCTATTTGAAATATCTGAAACATCCCCGGCTGGCACCTATCGACGACATTCATTTTGATGCAGGCCGGGTACAACTGGTTGGACCTTTGCCTGAATTAACCCTTTTTGATCGATGGAAACAATTACGAGCCCAGGGCAAGCAGGGCATTGAACGCAAGGAACTGTTGCAGTACCTGGCAATTGTTACTGAAGCTCTCGATTTCCTAAGTCGGCATGCCAATCTGCTGCACCTGTGCCTCAGCCCGCATTGCCTTTATTACTTCAGTGGTCGACTGCGTGTGGCTGACTACTGTCTGGCTCAACTCGCCTGGATTCCCGCAGGCCAGCAACTCGATCAGGTCACTTTGAAATACGCGGCACCTGAATTGTCTGAGGGTTTGTATCACGACCATTCCGATCAATACAGTCTGGCGCTGATCTACATTGAAATGCTGACAGGCCAGTTGCCGTTCCACGGCAATACGTTGCATCAGTGGCGTGAACAGCGTCGGGCCATGCAATTTGATTTCAAACTGCTGCCGGGCCATGAGCATGAAGTGCTGTATCGCGCGATGGAGTTTGAACCAGGCAAGCGGTTTGCCAATGCCACCAGCTTTCTGGAAAACCTGATCCAGTCGCAGGCATCAGCCAGTGGCTTCAGAAGTAAATTGCTCGATCCCTCCGTCGCAGAGTCATCACTTCTGTTGACAGGTGAAACCGTACCGGTGATTCCTCGTGAGGAAGTGGAAGCCATTCTCCGCCGACTGATTCAAGTCGTTTCCATGAAGACGGTCTCCAATCAGGACCAGGGCATTCGCTTCATGATCAGTGATGAAGGCGAAGTCATTCATCGTTGTGCAGCGTGGCTGCCGGGGGGCCTGGCGATTGATAAACTTAAAGGCTTTGCTCACGAGTGGGATGCGAAACTCGTGCAGGTTGACAAGGTCACTTCTGAATACACTTTCCAGATTCAGATGCAGCAGAATCTCTGGCAGAAGTTGCTGGGCCGCAAAGCTGAATTCATCGAAATACGAATCAAGCTAACCCCTCCTACGGAAGTTAACGTCAAGCAAACCGAAGTTGATATCCGTATTCGCTACACGGATTCCAAACCCGAAAACGAGCGTGACCGACTCGAAATTATTGTTCCTGCCTTGCTGTGCAGTTTGCGTACCTATCTGCTGGCGAAAAATGAAACCAGAACTGCTGAACGATTTCGTTATGAATCCAAAGTTTATCTTTACCCCATCTACGTGAACTGTGTTGGAGAGCCTCTGGTCTGCCAGTCACGTGATATCAGCAGCACCGGTCTGCGAGTGGTTGGCCCTGCGGAATTCACATCCAGCGATTGCATTGTACAATTGCATACGCAGGAATTTGGTTCGGTGATTCTGCCAGCCCGCGTGCAACGTTGTGAGCCACTTTCCACAGGCATGTATGATATCGGTCTGAAAATATAATCATTTTCATTTTGAGTCCTTTGTGGTTGTGCCAGTCTGACTAATAACAGTATGATGACATTCTGCTGGTTTTCGCATGCCCCGATAAATACCTGCCATGATTGGTCAGATCACAGCCTGCATAACCTTAATGACGTTGATCTGGTTGGCATCAATCCAACCTGGTGTGCTTATTCCTGCAGTTACTAAGCAGGACAGCAAATCAGTTGAGTACTTCGAAACACACATCAGGCCTATGCTGGTACAGCGTTGTCAGAGTTGCCATGGCCCGGATAAGCAAAAGGGTGGTTTGCGGTTGGATCAGCCTGAGTGGATCAGCCAGGGTGGTGAATCGGGCAAGATCATCGTTCAAGGCAAAGCTTCCGACAGCTTGTTGTTTCAGGCGGTCAGCTATCAGCATGATACTTTGAAAATGCCGCCACGTGGCAAGCTGGCCGATGAACAGATACAGCATGTGAAACAGTGGATTGATTCCGGCGCCGTTATGCCTGCAGCATCTGCTTCGACGTCGTCGGCACCAACAACTAGCTTCAACCTCGATGAACGATTGAAACACTGGTGTTACCAGCCTCTGAACAAAGTAAATGTGCCAATCGCAATCGATCCTGCGACTGTAATAACAAGCATCGATCCATTCTTTCAGCAAGCCTGGAAAACACAACAACTGCAGCCATCACCTGCTGTTTCCAAATCAGCCTGGCTTCGGCGTGTGACTTTTGACCTGATTGGCCTGCCTCCCACGCTCGATGAATTGGATGCATTTGAGAAGGATACATCCGATAAGGCATATGCATCGGTGGTTAATCGTTTACTTGCACGAAAAGAGTACGGCGAACGATGGGCCAGGCATTGGCTTGACCTGATGCGATATGCAGACACCCTGGGACACGAGTTTGATTATGATTTGCCTAACGCCTGGCGATATCGTAATTACGTCATTCGTGCACTCAATGATGATGTCTCGTACCGTCAACTGGTGCTGGAACACCTGGCAGGTGACCTGTTGCCTGAGCCTCGAATCAATCAGAAAGAGCAGTGGAATGAATCGATCCAAGGGACCGGTTTTCTCTGGCTGGGTGAAGCCAAGCACGGCCCGGTTGATATCAGACAGGAGCAAGCCGATCGTATTGACAACCAGATCGATGTTATCGGCAAAGCGTTTCTGGGGCAAACCATTGCCTGTGCCCGCTGTCACGATCACAAATTTGATGCCATTGCCACTCGCGATTATTATGCACTGTACGGTGTACTGCAAAGCTCACGTTTTCAGGAAGCATTGATTGATACTCCTGAACGCCGGGGGAACTTGATTGCGGACTTGAAACGCGTCAATCGTGAACTCTCTGCATTCCTGGAGCAGTCGCCAGAGAAGAAAATTACTGAGGAGCAGCCATCCGCACAGACAAAATCAGTTGTTTTCGATATCAGCACGTGCAGACCGCAAGGTGAAGCCTGGAATTGGAATGCAGAGAAAACCAGAACGGCATATTTCGATTCGAAAGCTAAATCATGGATGGTTCGTTCAGTGCCGGCCGGGTGTTGGGACAGTGGCCAGTTCAGCCAGAAGTTGGAAGGTTCTCTCCAAACTGTCAGTTTTACTATTCAGAACCGCTATCTGCATATACTGGCTGCTGGCATGAATGGTCGAGTCAGAGTCATCGTTGATGGCTTTGTGGTCATTCGCGATCCCATCTATGGAAGCTTGCGACGGGTCGTTTCCTCGCCAGTTTCACACTGGCAGACATTTGACCTGAACATGTGGCAAGGCCGGCAGGCTTATGTTGAATTCCTGGACGATGGGCCTGAAGAAATCAGCATGACACCAGATCAGGGTAGCCAGGGAATGTCCTGGCTGCAGGTCAGTGGAATGGTCGCCAGCAATGAAGCCAAGCCGCCGGAATTGCCGAAGGAAAAGTCCGTTCCGCCTGTTGCAATCATCCATGCAGAAGCACTGAAGTTGCTGCAGGAACGCAAAGCCTGCGAAGACAGAATGCAAGCACCACGATACAGCATTGCGACAGCAGATGGAAATGGATTAGATGAACACATTTTTATTCGAGGCAATCACCGCAGCCCGGGGGAACGGGTGCCACGAGGCCTCTCCAGTGTTTACTGTGGCCAACAGGAGTTGAAAACCAACCAGGGGTCTGGACGATTGGCATTGGCCGAAAGGCTGGTTGATCCCAACCAGAATCCACTTATTGTTCGAGTCATCGTCAACCGCGTCTGGAAGCACCATTTTGGCGAAGGGTTGGTCAAATCGGTTGATGATTTCGGTCGCATGGGGGCTGAACCAACAAGCATGGAACTGCTCGATTACCTGGCAGACTGGTTTGTGAAAGAGGGTTGGTCGCTAAAGAAGCTGCATCGCGAACTGGTGCTGAGTCATCTCTATCGTCAGTCTTCATCCCAGACTGACCAGGAAATCAGCAAACGTGATCCACAAAACGCATGGCTTTCTCGCATGCCTCTGAGAAGACTGGAAGCAGAGAGCCTGCGTGATGCCATGCTGGCCATCTCCGGGAGATGGAACCGCAAAAGTTATTTGGAAGGCAGCAAGATGCCTTATCTCACCAGTCTGATGCAGGGACGCGGCAAACCTTCTGCACAAGGTGAACTGGATGGCGATGGCTATCGCAGTATTTACCTCAGCATCAGGCGGAATTTCTTGTCCCCTTTTCTGACATCTTTTGATTTCCCCACGCCGTTTACCGCCATTGGGAAACGTTCCGTTTCCAATACGCCTGCTCAAGGATTGGCCCTCATGAACGATCCGCTGGTAAAAGAGTTATCATCGCAGTGGGCTTGCAAGCTATTCGAGCAGACAATGTCAGACCAGGAACGGATCGATCGAATGTACCGAATGGCCTATACGCGAAGTGCAACGAAGGATGAGTTGCAACTTGCTCAAGAATTTCTTGGCGAACAAATGAAGCAGCATCAACATCACGAACAAAAAGCATGGGCTGAATTGGCCCATGCTGTGTTCTGCAGCAAAGAGTTCTTTTTCATCCCTTGATGACGCCGATTGGCCTCAACCTGGCGACCTTGGTTGAGATACCTGACTGATGCACGACTTCGACAACATGATCGACATTCTTGTACGCATCAGGCTGTTCTTCTGCCAGGCCTTTCCAACTGCGTGCACGGGCTATGACACCACGTAACTCAAGTTCCTTGTCGATGCGTCTACCTTGAGCATGCTTGATGGCAGCAGTACGGCTCATGCATCGCCCCGCGCCATGGCATGTGCTGCCGAACGATTTTTCCATGCTGCCTGGCTTACCCGCCAGCACCCAACTGGCCCGTCCCATGTCTCCCGGAATTATCACTGGTTGGCCAATGCCACGATACTGACTGGGCACTTCGGGATGTCCCGGAGGAAACGCCCGGGTAGCGCCCTTGCGGTGTACCCAGACTTTCTTCTGTCGGTTATTGACGGTATGCTCCTCCAGCTTGGCGATGTTATGTGCAACATCGTACAGCAAGGTCATGCGAAGCTCTTCCCAGGTTTTGCCAAGTACCGAGGCAAATGCTTCACGAGCCTGCCACATCAGGAGCTGGCGATTGCACCAGGCGAAATTGGCTGCAGCTCGCATGGCACCCAGATAATGCTGCCCTTCCGGGCTGGACACTGGTGCACAGGCGAGTTGTCGATCAGGGAGCGTAATCCCATATTTTTCAGGGACACCACGCAATGAAGTCAATGCATCATCGCATACCTGGTAGCCGAGGCCGCGTGAACCGCTGTGAATCATGATGACCACCTGGCTGGGAAACAGTCCCATGGTCTGGCAAGCTGCTTCATCATGAATCTGATCAACTACCTGCACTTCGAGAAAATGGTTTCCCGAACCAAGAGTACCGCACTGCTGGGCACCACGGTCGAGTGCCCTGTCGCTGACCAGATCGGGGTCAGCCCCATCAAGCCTGCCATGTGCTTCGGTGAAATCAATATCACTCTCGGTAGCCAGCCCTCGCTTGAGCAGATAACGAGGCCCTTCCGCCATCAGTTGTCGCAATTCCGATCGATTGAAATGATATTTCCCGGATTGTCCCACGCCAGCCGGTACCGTTCGAAACAGCGTCTCTACGATGTTGCGCAAATGTGGCCGGACGGTGTCATAATCGAGATGAGTACGAATCAGCCTCACGCCGCAATTGATATCATACCCAACCCCGCCTGGTGAAATGACTCCACTTTCATCTGGATCAGTAGCACACACACCGCCAATGCAGAAACCATATCCCCAGTGTATATCAGGCATAGCAATCGATGCCATTTGTATACCCGGCAACGTTGCAACATTGGCTACCTGTTCCGGTGCAACATCTTTTCGAATGCTATCTATCAACACATCATCGGCAAAAATAATACCATCCACTTTCATATCCGGACGATACCCTTTGGGTATTTTCCATCGTGTTTCATCAAGCCGCTCCATCGGACCTTCATATCGTTCTTTAGGCATCGTACTCATCCTGAGGTGTTAAATATCAACGATGACTTCTGCAAGCCAGTCGCCATCAGATTGGTGTTCCAGTTTCAACTGATGATAGGTGATTGCTTTCACCTCATGCGAAGGAGGATGCCTCTGGCTGTCACAAGGTTCGCCATAAGCAACTGCTTCCAGTCCATCAACCGATAGGATTATTTCAAACCGTGAAAAGAGCCAGTGTTGCGTTTCGAAAAGATAGAGCAGTTGATTAAGCCAGTCGAAAAGGAGTAGATCACGATCTTTCTGTTTGAGCTGAATTGGAACAGATTGTATCGGTTTTACGTCAATGATTTTTTCTGTGATCAATTCAAATAAAGCCAATCCCGCTTCGACAAAAATATCCTGCAGAGTTGGACAAATAACCCTGATGCCAATATCAGCAGTATGTTCAAAGTATTCACGCATAATAATCCAAGTTGAGTGTGCAATTCTGGCATTTCATTTAGACATATATTATCAGTTATTTGTTCAAAATGTAAATTTATCGTAGCCGCAATAGAGAATTACTACTATTTCATCATTGGGAAATATTCACACTATGTACAAGAGGCTAATATGAGTAAGTCAGGTGCCAAGTTGGAACGGGGAGAAAAGGCTCAGGCTATTCGCGATGCTATGAAAGCTCACCCACTTCTGAAGAATCGCGAATTGGTGGATATCCTTGCTGCCAAGGGTATCAAATGCACCACCCAGGATATAGCAAACCAGAAGGCTCGTAACAAACGCATGGAGGGTGGTGGTGCTGGCAAGCAATCGTTGACCCTGGATGATCTGCTCAAGGTTAAAAACGTGGTAGCAGAAGCAGGTGGCATCAAAGCCGTGCAGGGCAAACTGAATGAAATTGAAGAACTGGCCAAGTTGGCTGGTGGACTAGAAAAGCTTCGCAAAGGACTGGATGTGCTACCGAAGTTCAGCAGCTAAGTGTGGCGCTGGTGGGACTTGAACCCACACGGACCTTACGGTCCAAGGGATTTTAAATCCCTTGTGTCTGCCGATTCCACCACAGCGCCCTGTGTCTGTAGAGAGTTACGATTACACGCGAAAACGTCAATACCCTCTGATATCCCAGAGGGTTTCTTTCTACTTACGACTGTGTTGTCAACGGACAGGTTCACTGGCCTGTATCATGAATGTATGGTTGATATCACCCTTTTCGAGTGCTGTCTGATTCTGACTGGCCCCACCGCTTCCGGTAAATCTGCCGTTGCCCTCCAGCTTGCAAAAACGTTTCAGACCGAAATTATCTCCATGGACTCCATGACCATTTACCGTGGCATGGATATTGGTACGGCTAAACCTTCCGAACAGGAACAAAAAGAAATACCACATCATTTGATTGATGTTCTCGACCCCTGGGAAAAATCCTCTGTTGCCTGGTGGCTGACACAGGCTCGGTCCATTGCTGAGAAAATCCTTGCCCGTGGTAAATGCCCGATCATCGTGGGCGGCACACCGCTCTATCTGAAGGCGATTAGGTATGGATTATTCGAAGGGCCTGAAATTGATCCTGCCATTCGGGCAGACTTGGAAACCAGAACTAACGTTGAACTGCATCAGCAGTTATCTGAAGTAGATCAAGCTGCGGCACAACGTATCCACTTGAATGATCACAAACGCCTGGTACGAGCCTTGGAAGTCTATCTTTCAACCGGGCAGACCATAACCCATTGGCAACAACAGTTTGATCAACAGCCCAAGCCTCGTTCAGTTCCAGTCTTCTGCATCGAAGTGGATCGACAGGAACTCTATCGCCGCATTGAAGCACGTATTGATTCCATGATGCAATCCGGCTGGCTGGATGAGGTTCAGCGACTATTATCGTTGCCTCAACCGCTCAGCAGGGAAGCATCTCAAGCGGCTGGCTATCGGGAACTTATTGAGCATCTGCAAGGCAAATGTAATCTCGATGAAGCAGTGGTAGCCATCAAGACACGAACCAGGCAACTCGCAAAAAGGCAACTCACCTGGTTTCGGCACTTTCCCGGATTGCAACATCTGACAGCTGAACAAGCGAAACATCAACTGCCCGGCTACATATCCTCCATGACCCCTTCCATCGAGTTAGCCGGTTCGCCTTTATAAAGCTTGCGATTGAGATTGGGATTGAACATAGTCCAATTGCTCTGCGTATTCTTGTCTTCCTTGATATCACGCACAAAGGCATGCGTACGAGCATCCAGATTATCAAGGTTGTAAATAAATACCGCTTCAGGTGTCATCGGCAATTTCGGACTGCCATATTCGAGTTGGCCATGATGTGAAACGATGATGTGCTTCAAGCGATTGACCAACTCTGAAGGAAATGGCTCTTCAGTCAATTGTTCTGCCTGTTTGATTTTCTCATTGAGGATTTCGACGCCAATCACGATGTGACCAATCAACTCGCCTTCATCAGAATAATTGAAAGCGGAATCGTAGCGGAGTTCGCGTATCTTGCCGATGTCATGTAGAAAAATACCCATCAGAACAATGTCCCGGTTCAAGGCGGGATAAACCGGCATCAGGCGTTCTGCACCATCCATCATGGTCACGACATGTTCCAGCAGACCACCCAGATAGGCATGATGTTGTCTGACTCCTGCTGGGGCTTTGCAGTATTCTCGAATCAGCTTGTCGTCCATGAAGAAGGCCTGGGCCAATGCCCGCAGATGCTGATCAGATGATTTGAACAACAGGCCTTTGAGTTTCTCCTGCAGCTTGGCGATATCCTGCTCGGTATGAGGCAGGAAATCAGTCATATCAAACTTCTCTCCACGCACGGATTGCACATCGGAAAGAATGATCTGCAATGCACCTTGAAACAGTTGCACTTTGCCCTTGGCTTTGATGAAATCGCCGGCGTTGATCTGCCTGGTCACACTTTCCGTGGCATTCCATAACCGGGCAACGAGCGACCCGGAACGATCACGTAATTCCAACTGCAAATAGGCTTGCCCCTGCCGATTGGTTTTCACCTGCTTGTCGGTAGCAAGAAAAATGTCATCAAACGAATCACCGTCAGTAAACTGGCGAATATAGCGTCGAGGCATAGGGAACTTTCTCAATCGAAATCATCATGATATGAATGGATGTCGTTATGGCTTTGGCTGTGCAGGTCGGGCGGGCAATTCGCAAACACCGTCTTTGCAGGGAACCAGTTGAAAACGGATCTTGGCAATCCAGAGGTATATCTTATTGCCCAGCCACGGTACGCCAGGCAAATAGAGAAACGGTGCAAGCAACCAGCAGGCAGGCAGCCGCCACGACATCCAGCGAAATGCTGTAAAGCCCCAGTAAATCGGATGGCCCGATGGCGGAACCAGGTGCATTTCCTCGATCATGCGGACTGGAACAAGTGGTGGCTGAGTCCTGGGCAGCTTTTCGGTTTCCCTGCAGTTTTGAAAGCTCAGCTTATTTAGCCAATCCAGTTTTCTCAGAATGGCTACGCTCTTCTGGCAGAAGGCACACTCTCCATCGAAGAGTACCAGTGCCTTGGCGTGTGCTTCAGGAATATCTGATTTGTGATCCATCACCATTATTCTACCGTGAACCTGCATTCATTGCAGGACCAATTACTTTTTCGCTGGCGGTATTCGTGCAAGGTCAATGGCCTGTAACGGAAATACTGCAGAGGGTACATGTTCCCTTTTCATGATGTCTTCCAGCCTGGCAAGCATTTCAGGGTGTTTACTTGATATGTCGAGTTTTTCACTCTCGTCGGCTTCAAGATCATACAGTTCTGTTTTAACGGGCTTACCAATCTGTTTGCCAAGCTGTTGACGAACCGCCTTCCATTTGCCTGCAATAACAGCCTGCTGTCCGCCATAGCCCGGAGATTCCCAGAATAGAAAATCATGCGTTCGCTGTTGTCGCTGACCAAGGAGAGTAGGCAAGAAACTGATACCATCAGTTGGTTCAGGTAACTTTGCGGAAGTCAATTCTGCCATCGTGGGTAAAACATCCCAAAAAGCCCAACGGGTTTCGCACGTTGTGTTTGGTTTTATTTTTCCCTTCCAAGTTGCTATGAACGGTACACGCAATCCACCTTCATACATACTTCCCTTGAGGCCACGCAGATGCCCGGCAGATTGAAAGAAAGTTGAATCAGCTCCACCAACATGGTGTGTTGGCCCATTATCGCTGGTGAATATTATCAGCGTGTTCTCACTTAGCATTAGTTCCTCAACCAGTGCAACGATCTTGCCAACGGTCTTATCCAGTCGGCTGACCATCGCTGCATACCCGGCATGCGGGGCAGGGTGAGGAATGTAGCCTTTCTTGCCATCGTAGGGAGGATCATCTCCCAGTTTATCTCGATACTCGTTCAGTTCACTTTCAGGAACGGATATCGAAACATGTGGAATGATGTAAGGCAGATAGAGGAAGAATGGTTTTCCACGATTCTCGCGAATGAACTTCAGCGATTCTTCCTCAAGGAGATCGTGCGAATATTGATTGCCTTCTTTGAGATTGTTGCTTGGTAATTCGAAACGAGCCGCATTACGATACAGATAATTCGGGTAATGGTAATGGGCATGCCTTTGGCAGTTGTACCCGAAGAAATAATCTATGCCATGTCTGAGTGGATCACCTGTGCTGCCAAACATGCCCAGGCCCCATTTGCCGATGGCTGCGGTGGCATATCCCTGTTGTTTCATCATGGCAGGGAGTGTGAACTCATCAGCATTAATTGGATGTTGTCCTTCTGGCCTGGCTTCGCGGTTATCGCGAATAGTGGCATGGCCTGGATGTTTGCCGGTCAACAGGCAGCAACGGGATGGTGCACAGACATTGTTACCTGCATAGAAATGTGAAAACCTGATGCCCTGGCTGGCTAATTGATCGATGTGCGGAGTTTTGATTTTCTTCTGCCCATAACATCCTAGTTCGTACGTTCCCAAATCGTCAGCGAGAATGAAGATGACATTGGGCGTACGATCTTCAGCACAAGCCAATGCAGGTAACATCAGAATGCAAGAAAGCAGAATGAACCTAGAAGCAAACATACTGCGATAGTCCACGTATGATTTCACAGCTTGATGGTAATCAGCTTGAAGGCTTGATACCAATAAAAACAACCCGGCGAACCGGGTTGTTGTGTAAAGGAAGAATTATCAAAGATGCCTAGGCAATCATTTTCATCAGTTTCTTGGAAGCTGCTGGTACATTCAGCGTGGTGGTTTGTGTCCATTTACCCGCATCAGCTGCTCCATTCCAGCGTTGCAGTGAAATGGTTTTGATCATGGCTCGTTCGTCTTCTTCGAGAATATCGAAGTAGGCCGATGCATAGCCATCACGAATTTTCTGTGAAGACATGCCGAGATAAAGTAACGCTTCTCGGCCATCTTCGAAAATGGCTACTGCGCGCCAGCACTGTGGTTTGGATTCGGTGAGAAATGAAGGCATCGGGGGGCACCCTCCTTGGAACAAAAGATGACTGGAACTCCGCCAGTCTTTAAGTGAGATCGTATTATGTGAATCGCACTACTCGATGTCAAAAGAAATCACAAAGAATCTTGAAGATATTTTGAATTTTTTTGCCTACTTCAGCTTGACCAGGCTTACCCATAAGGCTACCATTCGCCCAATCTGTGTGTATTGTCACACAGTCTATAGCTAAAGGAATACTGCCAGGAGGAAGCCATCGCTCCCGGCATGAAGGAGAAGGAACTCCACTCAGCACATCTGAACGGATCGTTTTTCTCTTTCATGAACTGCTTCTCAGGTTGATCCATGCCAGATGATGTGCCCGCCACTTTTCGGTTGGCCGCCCCTGCCAAAATCAATCTGTTCCTTGAAGTACTGGGTAAACGGGACGACGGTTATCACGAACTCGTTACCTGCATGGTGCCGCTGACCCTGGCTGATGAACTTACCTTCTCAGCCGATTCTCAGTTATCCATGTCGTGCAATGATCAATCACTTCCCCTGGATGAACATAATCTGGTGATGAAGGCAGCGAAGGCTCTTCAGCGCCAGACACAAAGCACGCTGGGTGCGGCGATTCACTTGAACAAGCGAATCCCATCTCCAGCAGGGCTCGGTGGAGGCAGCAGCGATGCTGCAACCACGCTCCGCGGGCTGAATCAACTCTGGCAAACGCAACTCAGCGAGCCGGAACTGATGAACCTGGCGGCCACTATCGGAAGCGATGTCCCGTTTTTCCTGGCACAATCCGCTGCCTGGTGCAGAGGACGGGGCGAAAAGGTCACACCTTTCAGGATGGAAGAGAATCTTTACCTCCTGATAGTGTGCCCGCAACAGGGGCTGAGCACTTCAGCCGTCTATCAATCCCTGCAGGCTGCTCCTATGACAGGAAACCTGCTCCCGACAAACGGCGAAAAGGCAATGGCCGAGGCAATCAGGATGAGAAACCTTGACGCCATTTCAAATGCACTTTTCAACCGGTTGCAAGGTACAGCTGAGCGATGCCTGCCACTACTTGTCGAACTTCGCGAGATGTTTGACAAGGCAAAAACCCTGGGCTTGTGCCTGGGAAGCCTGATGTCGGGCAGTGGCAGCAGTTATTTTGTGGTATGCCGAAGCCTGGTCGAGACCCAGCGACTGGCTCAATGGTTTCTACAACTCTGGGATGGTGGAGTAACGATACACGGCATGGGGACGATGGAAGCCAAACCCGGTTTGCACGAGCGATCAGTCAAAGTGTTTCAAACCTCGACGGTTTGAACTTCGACATTCGCACCATGCAGCAGGGAAGTTTCCAGGGAGGCGCCCTCAGCACCGAGGATTCAAGGAGGACAGCCATGCAGATCACCGAAATCCGCATCAAACTCATGGACGACAAAGAGAGCCGCAACGAACGCTTGCTGGCGTTCTGTTCAGTCACCTTTGATCACATGTTTGTGGTGCGCGACCTCAAAATCATCGAGGGAATCAAAGGCCTCTTTGTTGCCATGCCCAGCCGAAAGCTCACCGATCGCTGCTCCAGTTGCCATTGCAAGAATCATCTCCGTGCTCGTTTCTGCAACCAGTGCGGATTCCGCCTGATGGAAGATCGTGCACCTCGCGACGATCATGGCCGAGCCAAACTGCATGCTGATGTTGCACATCCCATTAATGCCCAGGCACGCGAATTCGTGCAGACAGGCATTATTCGCGCATTCCACGAAGAAATGGAACGTGCCCAGCAGCCGGGCTATGTCTGCCGATACGACGAACTCGATGCCGGCGAGGAAACCATCGGGTTGTATGAAAGCCTGGTTGGTGCTCCGATCAGCGCAGACGCCCGCACTCATCAGCCTCATCCACCCCGTGGTACACCGTTGCCCCGCAGACAGACTGCATCCGTGCAAGCACCCGGTTTTGGTTCTGGCGTCTTTGAATAATTGTTGCTTGGTTCCCTCTCCCCCTCGGGGAGAGGGTTAGGGGCTTCTAATATGGCGCAGCCCATCATTTTATTATGCCTTCGACTCTGATTTATCACTCGTCTCAGATTCATTCCACAAGCCAGCCCATTCGACCGTTTGAGTATGCGAGCAACCAGGGCAACGTATCGTCTGGCCTAAATGTCCTGTTTGAATTTTGATGGTCTTGGCACAGCCTACACACCAATGTTCAAATCGATCTGTATCTTGCGCGGTAATTTGCTCTACAGGTAAATCCGACAGAGAAAGATCGGCTGGTTCCAGCGAACATAATAGTTCTTTAGAAAGCGATTTCAATTGGGCCAGGCGTGTTGCCAGCTTTCGTAACGTGGATTCGAAGATGTTACGCGCCAGGCGGCCGTTGCCAAACTTGTCATCGCGTTTCTGCCAGTAATGAGTGAAGGCCTTAATCAACGATGCTCTGGTGGATGCAGAAAGTACGTAATGATCTCGCTGGCAGAACGTGTTGAAAATACGGCACAGTTCAACGGGTGAATAATCAGCAAAAGTCAAGGTGCGTCCAAAGCGTGATGCCAGACCCGGATTGGTGTTGAGCAGTTGTTGCATTGGTTCAGGATAACCTGCCAGTATCACCACCAGTCGGTCACGCTGGTCTTCCATGCGTTTGAGCAGCGTCTGAACCGCTTCCGCCCCATAGGGGTCTTCGCCTTCATGCACCAGGCTATAAGCTTCATCAATAAAGAGTACGCCATCCAGAGACTCATCCACTCGAGCGTTGGTCTTGGCTGCAGTCTGTCCCGCATATTCCGCTACCAGTCCGCTGCGGTCTGTTTCAACCAGATGTCCCTTTTTCAGAATACCAAGTGCACCGAGTAGCTTGCCATAAATGCGGGCTACCGTGGTTTTACCTGTACCGGGATTCCCTGAGAAAATCGCATGCAGAGAAATCGATGTAACGGGCAAGCCATGTGCCTTGCGGTGTTTCTGCATCTCCAGGAAGTGAATCAGTTCCTTGACATCACGCTTCACCGAGGCCAAGCCGGTTAAGGCATCCAGTTCAGCCAGCAGTGTATTGAGATCAATTAATTCTGCGGGCACGGGCAGAGGCTTCAGAGCTTCTGCCTGGGCTTGTGCAGTCTTGAATTGCTGACTGATTTTCTTGCTGGATCCTGTATCAGTTGATTTTGTCGCCGGTTCGGTTTCATCATCAACAATTCGAATGGGATGCAATACTCTCTGCAATTCGCTGCGCAACCAGCCCAGGTAGTAGCTTTCTGAATCTCGTACCTGCCCATCGACATGTTTGAACAGTTCTACCAGTTTCAGTGGTATCTTTTCGGCTTCGCCAAGACGGGCTTTGAAGGGAGCCAGTCTTTCAAAAGGCCACAGAAGATCTTCCCAGCGATACGGGTCCTGCTCGCCGTGCTTCACCAATATCGAACGGACATTCCGTTCATTGAATGGCCTGTTCCATAGCTGGCTGAAAACCATGCTGCACAGGTTGATTTCTGCTTCCGTCAGCCGTTGATCAGCCAGTACTACGCCATGAATGACTTTGAGCACCAGTCCTCGAAATAAATCCTGTATCTGCGAACGGAACTCGGTAGGGTTTTCCACCGCTTTCGGGCTGTTTGTGATGTATTCTTGTGCACATTGCATATAGAGCAAGGTGCCATCGGTAATCAGCTTCCTGACTTGGGTATGGATATCGGCGGAGGAGTCCTGGCTCATATCAAATCCATCATGTGGAAGTCCTTATCCTAGCAGAGCAGCGGGTGATGCCAGTAGAGTTTTTTATGTGATCCATGCAAAAACCATCTCCCATATTGGCATCCCGTTGGTTACCATAATAACAACTATTCAGAATTTCCGAGGTGGTATCGACATGATTCTGGTCACTCTCCTGGCTGCGGTAGTGTTGACACATCAGCCTGATGTTCCTCTAGGAACCAAAATCACCAATATCAGCTTCAAGGATATTCGCTATCTGCCTCGTTCGCTTGATGACTTTAGAGACAAAAAAGCCTATGTGCTGGTTTTTGTTGATCGCGCTTGTCCGGTAGCTGTCAAATATCTGCCCATTCTGCAGGAACTTGAAACTCAGTACGGCTCCAAAGGCATACAGTTTATTGCACTGAACCCCAGCCCCGAAGATACCATTGTCGAAATGGCTGGTCAGGCTCTCGAATACAAGATGAAGTTTCCCTTTGTAAAAGATTTTGAAGGCAAGGCTGCCAAGGCACTCGGTGTCGATCGTGTTCCCACTGCCGTCATCCTCAATGATCAGCGTGTAATGGTTTACCGTGGCCGCATTGATGAGTCCATTCGTATTGGTGGAGCTAAGCCGGCGGCCAATAGCAGAAAAGACCTGCAACTGGCGCTCGAAGAGGTACTGGCTGGAAAGTCTGTTACAGTAGCTGAAACCACAGTCGATGGTTGTGCTATTACTTTTCCGGCAACTCCTTCCGTTACTGAAACAGTTACTTATGCCCAGCATGTCGAACCAATACTCCGCAAGCACTGTATGGAATGTCACAAGCCAGGCACGGTGGCGCCTTTCACGCTGATCAATTACGACAATGCTAAATCGCATGCATCCGCCATGGCGGAAGTGATCAAGGAAGGACGCATGCCTCCCTGGTATGCTCATCCCGAACATGGCACGTTCATCAACAAGCGTGGCTTAAGTGATGAGGAACGTAACACCATCCTCAACTGGGTCAGACAAGGCAAACCCAGTGGCGACCTATCGAAAGTTGCAGAACTGCCTGCCGAACTGAAAGAACCATCCGAATGGATTATCGGCAAGCCTGACCTGGTGTTAAGCACAGGCACCTACGATTTGCCTGCCACTGGCGATGTCGAATACAAGTATGCCATTCTGCCTTATGTTTTCAGCCAGGATACCTGGGTGCAGGATATCCAGATCAAGCCTGATAACAACAAACTGGTGCACCACGCCAATCTCGCCTATTTCGTGGTGGGTGAGAAATTCAACATGAACAATTTCCTCACCGGCTATGTACCCGGTGGCATCCCCATGCAACTGAAGCCAGGCACGGCAGTGAAGATTGCCAAGGGTTCGGTGCTGGGACTGCAGATTCACTTTGTGACCACTGGCAAAACCGAGAAGGGCAAAGTCAGCGTCGGGCTGAAGTTTGCTCGTGGCGAATTGAATAAGCAGGTTCACTTCCATCTCTTTGCTGACCGTCGCTTTGCCATTCCGCCGGAAGCAACCGCACACCCGGTTGCCGCATCGTGGACCGTGCCCGATGATATCGTGGGCATCGGCCTGTTCTCCCACATGCACGTGCGAGGCCGGGATATGAGTTTCTTCATGCAACGTCCCAATGAAGAGAAGCAGCAATTGCTCATGATTCCCAACTACAGCTTCGATTGGCAAATGGCTTACGAATGGGCGCCAGGCAGCATGAAGTTCCCGCAAGGAACCAAATTCGAATGTCTCGCTCACTACGATAACTCATCTTTCAATGCCTATAATCCCAACCCCAAGGCAACCGTGCGTGAAGGGCAGCAGACACACGAAGAGATGATGAACGGCTTTTTCTTCTATGTCAAAGAAAAAGAAAAACTGGGCTATCAGATGGATGGGGCCACAGGTCGAGTCAAGAAGCAGCCTCCAACCAATCCATAACAAGCTGGAACTCCGCTTGACGTTATGGTTTCACCTGCCGTATGCTGTGAGTCGTTGAACAAATGAAGGAGCGTGGCAGGGTCGTAACTGTACTCAGTTTCGACCCTGGTATAAACTATCGGCCAGGGAGGGCCGTGCGTGTTACCAGCGTCGGATGCGACTGTTCCAACTATTGAAAAAATCAGACAGGCCCTGTCAGGGTGGACGCCCAGTCTACTGCCATTGGCTGAGACGCTTGCATTGGCAACCAAACACGATGTGACCGTCCTGCTCACCGGCGAAACGGGCACCGGCAAAACTCATCTGGCACGATTGATCCACGAACACTCTTCCCGTCGCGATCATCGCTTTGTCGCTGTACCCTGCGGAGCCTTGTCGCCTCACCTCATTGAAAGTGAACTGTTCGGCCACTGCAAAGGCGCCTTCACTGGGGCAGACCGCCACCGCAAAGGCAGGTTTTCGCTGGCAGGCTCCGGCACGCTTCTGCTCGATGAAATTGATGCATTGCCTCTTGATCAGCAGGCTAATCTGCTCCGCGTCGTCGAATCCGGCGAATACGAGCCACTCGGTTCTGAAACGACCGAGCAATCTCATTGCCGCGTGATCGCTGCCAGCAATCGCGAACTTTTCGAGGAAGTTGCAGCAGGCCGGTTTCGTGAAGATCTCTATTATCGTTTGCATGTCATCTGCATTGCCTTGAAGCCGCTGCGTGAGCGGGTGATGGATATTCCCACGTTGGCACAGGGCATGGCACTCCGCTATGCTTTCAAGTTCTCCAAAACCATTGAAGCCATTGACGAGGAATGCCTGGCGGCGCTCCATGAATACCCCTGGCCGGGCAATGTCCGTGAACTCGAAAACGCTATCCAGATCACCGTATTGCAGTCATCGGGTTCCACGCTGCAGAAACAGCATCTGCCTATGCACATTCAACAGGGCATCCCCGATAGGGTGCTTGTGAAGATGCCTCAAACCCTCGAAGGCCAGCGCGACCAGGCCGAACTCGAATCCATCCAGGCAGCGCTCGAAGATCAGGACTACCAGCGCACCGCCGCCGCCAGGCAACTCGGAATCAGCCGGGTAACGCTCTATAAGAAGATGAAAAAGTACGGCATTCAGGAATCTAAGCAACTGTCGGTGAAGATGAAGCATTCTGCGTGATGTGTCGACGGTTCAGCAAATAGACCAAAAGAAACAGACACACGATACCTGCCAATACTCCAGTC
The DNA here is from genome assembly GCA_016795155.1 of Planctomycetia bacterium. Taxonomy (NCBI): domain Bacteria; kingdom Pseudomonadati; phylum Planctomycetota; class Planctomycetia; species Planctomycetia bacterium. The sequence continues at coordinate 167,869 of JAEUIE010000032.1, forward strand.
CCAAGGCTCCTCAGTGGTGAATGGAATTTCATGGGCATAAGAAATACTTGGGCCAGACACTTTCTATCGTAAGGGTTCTTAGGGTCGTAATCGTGCACGACCAGCAGGTACTTTCCACTTTCACTGCGTTGCATGTGTACTGATCCGTTCCAGGGGTAATGTGTGGTTTGCGACTGCCAGTCGTGTATGCCCGTTAATGGCTTACCTAGAGAAATGGAAGGTAATATCGGGAACACTCTTCTGAGCCATTCAACAATGCCTTTCCAGTTGTTTGAATCGAATATGACGCTCTGTTGACCCTGCATCATCAACATGCCTTGATGCTGGGAATACCAGAAATGCTCAGCCAGTTCTTCGTTGCTGTTGAAATCGTTCGTATTCATCAGTGACATTCGAATGCCCAGGGGATCGCCTCCCCTTTTCAGGTAGACCAGGTTGCCTTGTTGATCAGTTACGTTTTGTGATTTGATAAAGAAATCGGCGTTGATACGGTTCAACTGGTCCAGAATGATCCCAGTATCAGAGTTAATAAGCTGAAAACAATCATTACTGATCGCAGGACTGTATGGTAGAGGCACTAGGACCAACTGGTCGCGTAAAAACATTGCTGGATAGCTGCTTGCCGAAATGAGTTGTTCTGGAATGGTAGACAACCAGCGATGCTGTTGTGCATCCCAGAGTTTCATAAAAAAGAAAGGGATCATCATCCCATCAGTCGGCGAAGGCTCTCGGCGATTGCACACAACATACTTTCCACTCAGCGAAATGGCGATCTCTGCATAACACCATCTCCCATCCAGCACAAACTGGCTGAGCACATGCTTGTCAGGGATTGAAACAACAGAATGGAGGCACGGTGCGTGGACTGGCTGCAAAGCCCAGACTTGATTGGCAATCAGTGATGCAGGTGATTGACAAGGCATAAAGTAATCACTCAGCACGGAACTGAACGGTAATGGCCTGCGAATCACGCAGGCTCTATAGTTGCGATGAAGTTGCCCCTGCACCGTTTCAAATCTATCGTCCTCATCGAAGCCATGAAATTTACTGAAAGTCCGATTGTTAGCATCAAATGTGACATACCGGGTGATATCGCGTTTGCCAGCTTCATGCGAGAAAGTGAAATAATGGTTCGATTCAGTTTGCGTTGGTGCAATCTTCTGATCATGAATCATCCTGCGTTGATCTTTATCGGTTGTTGTCCAGAAATCACCATTAATGACGTGTTCTTTCCAATCGTGCAAATCATAACAGATGACAGTTCTATCGGGTGAATCAACCATCAGTTTGTCAAACATGAAGCGGATGGTTTGCCGTGGTTTGAGCGTTACTTCGAAGACTGGAACAGGCTTGAGAAAGATACCAACCTCAATTGAAACCAGCCAGCCGACAACCACAGATGTTACGGTGATCAAGATCCTTCGGAAAAATGCATTCAACCGGGTTTGCATAATAGTCTGCTTTTCATTTTCACATGAATATCTTACTCCAGCGGCGAACCCTCCAGCAAATACTCGCAATCCACCAGCTTCGGGCCATTCTCGTTGCAGACCGCAAACTGCCCGTAATAATAGTGCTTCAAACCCTTGGGCGGATACATGCTGACGCCGGCATACTCGCCCCGTTTGTTGACGATGTAGAACTTCACATTGAAATTCGGCTGCCCGCGTTTGGTTTTGAGCCTCTTGTCGATGGTTGCTGTTTTGATGCGACGAAGTGCTGTCATGCCTGCGTCCTTCGGAGAACGACCTTTGCGCAGCTCCTCAATCACAAAGAACGAACTAAGCCCATAAAGATTGGTTTCACCCCGACCTGTGGAACCCGCTGCGCCGATTTCATTATCCACATACAGACCGGCACCCAGGATCGGCGAATCACCCACCCGGCCAGGAATCTTCCACGCCAGGCCGCTCGTCGTTGTCACTCCCGCCAGGTCGCCCTTGGCATTGATGCCATTGCAGTTGATAGTGCCGTGGAGATGCTCATGGTTCAGCATCCCTTCCCGACACATTTCGATGGCTGCTTTCATTCCCGCCTCGGCACGACTGGCCGGATCAGGATAATGATCAGGATCAGTCCGCCGTTTCCATTCCAGCCAGAGTTTCCGCGAGTTCGGTGTATTCAGATCATCCTCGATCTTGAATCCCATTTGTTTTGCAAAGTCCTGAGCATCTTTACCGACCAGCAGATGATGATCGGTATGATCCATCACTGCCTTGGCTACCAGCGATGGAGTACGCACTCCTTCCAGGCACGCCACCGCACCGGCCCGCCGCTTGGGGCCATGCATCATGCTGGCATCGAGTTGCACCACGCCGTTGGCATTAGGCAGGCCACCATATCCCACGCTGTCATCTTCCGGATCAAGCTCGCAGATATTCACCCCGGCAATGAGGGCATCGAGCACATCGGTCCCTTTGGTGATGAGATCATAAGCCAGCTCGACACAGGTCTGCTTCCCACCGTTCTTGTACATGTGGCCATTGTCAGCACTGATCACCAACGGCTTCACTTCACTGGGAATATAAATAGCCGGCGCCCGCTGTGTGCAAGTCGCCATCACGGTGGAACTGGCAGCAGTCGTGGTAAGAAATTGACGACGGGACAGGGGCGTGCGAGACATATCAATCTCCGAAATAGATGCCACAGTGTAGCGTGAGTGAAGGCGATATACCACGATATTTAATGCTACGTATCAAAGGTTGCTTGCCTGCAGGCCTTTGAACATGATAGACTGAGAATATGCCGACATTATTAACGCCGTTACAAGATGGGCCGGTAGTAACTGTGCCTGCGTGGGTCACGGATAATGCTTCGTTTTTACGCTGGGCTGAATCGGATCAAGCGCCGGAGCGGGGCAAATATGGCTTCTTCCAGGGTGAGTTGTGGGTAGATCACACTATGGAACTGCTGCTGCACAACCTCATCAAGACAGCCATCGGTTTTGAAGTGATGACCTGGGCCAAGGCTCATGGCCTGGGGCAATTCTATTCCGATGGCATGCTCTTCAGCTGCCCGGAGATTGAACTTAGCAGCGAACCCGATGGTATCTTTGTGACCAAAGAAAGTCTGGCACTCAAGGATGTCTGGTTTAAGAATGGGCTGCATAGCAGAGTGATGTTTGGCGTACCCGATATCGTGCTGGAGGTGATTAGCAAATCGTCGGTGAAGAAGGATACGGTGACGTTGCGAAAGCTGTATCACGAAGCGGGTATTCCGGAGTACTGGCTGGTAGATAGCCGAGAGAAGGAGCCGACGCTCCAGGTACTTCGCTGGACGGAAGCGCAGTATGTGTCGGTGAAGCCACAGGCTGGCTGGATCAAGTCGAGCGTGTTGCGCGGGCGGTTTCGATTGATCGTTGATGCAGAAGCGGAGCGGGTGGAGTTGGAAGGGAAGTGATTTCAGACAGTCATAATTAGCCCTCGGCTCTTTAAGCCGGGGGCGGGTTCACGCAAAGATGATTGCTTGACACAGTGACACTCAATGATAACGATTAGCAGTGTTCAGTTGCAATGGCCATACCAGCCCGCAGCGCCAGCAAGGGGAGACGTGCAACGACTCTCAGCTATTGCAAGTTTCCCCTCGCTCGCTTCGGGCTGCCATCGATATGTGGCGGATCAGCACCATGAACAGCTCACCTGAACCCTACACCCTCCGCCCGCATCGCCCCGACGACCTTCCCTGGGTCATCAGCAGGCATGGCGAACTCTACACCCAGGAATTCGGCTGGGATGAGCGGTTCGAGCAATTTGTTGCAGGCATCGTCGCTGAGTTCGAAAAGAACTTCAAACCGAAGAGTGAAAAGTGCTGGATTGCGGAAGTAGATGGCAAACGGGCAGGGTGTGTCTTTGCTGTGAAAGCGCACGAAGGCGTTGCCAAGCTGCGGATGCTGCTGGTGGAACCCTCTGCTCGCGGCCTGGGAATAGGCGACCGCCTGGTGAAGGAATGCATTGATTTTGCCAGATCAGTAGGTTACCGCAGTATGATCCTCTGGACCAGCGATGCCCTGCATGCTGCAAGAAAACTCTACGAACGATCCGGGTTTCAACTGATCCAAGAAGAACCCCACAGCATGTTCGGCCCACGAATGATGGGGCAGACGTGGGAGTTGGGGCTATAACCAAACAGATTTTGCAAAGCAATCAAAAGTACTTCTCGGTAGAATCGTAAAGATGATGTATACGGTTCCGTTCAAAATCCCTCTGAATACAGAAGAGTTCGAGTCAGCCCTTCAGAAGGGGCAAGGTCGTACACTGTTACATGTTCGTGAAATGGGATTGGGTGAATACGAACACTCGATAATCGCTGCCTGTCTTTGCAATCAGGCGTACGATGCGCAATGCGAAGGTTATAGGACAGACTGGCTGTTGGAGATTGTTGATGCAACCGGAGAGGCAAAACGCATTTCGCAGAAGTTGCTCCAAACACTTCATGCCAACACAGATAATTTTTGGGATGCCTGTCAACGTTGTCAGATTGCACTTAGGTTGGCACAACGAGGTTACGAAGAGGCTCGCGCCTTCCTTTATTCATGTTTGAGGAAATGGCCTGACACTGCTGACGTGATCGGAGCAGAAGAGATTATTAAGCTTGACGGTGCCGATGGGCTTATCAAAGTCGCTGAATACCTGGGGACACTCTTGCAGACTGAAGATAGTTTTTGGATCGATGAGGGTATGCTGAATCTGTTTGACGAAGCTCAAGGAGCAGGAGCTGGTCGTAAGGTACTTGAGACTGCTGCTGTGAATTCGCCACAAGTTTCTTTTTATCTTCAGTATCTCGATGAGCGAAGTAAGCAGAAATCAGGCAGTAGTGACATTCAACCAGGAAGTGGCTATCTGCGTCTGGATAGTGTCCAGTTCGCTGCAGATGCGCACAGCAGCCATGTGAGGAAAATGCAAGACATTACTGTTGCCTCCGTTATCAACGAGATCGAGACTGAAGACCCAGAAAGTAATCAATACTGGTTTTCATCCTGGGGCAGACACGCCAGTGTTGATGATCTAGCGACAGTGTTTGAGTCGATGATTTTGCAATCAGATCCCGGTCGCTTGTCCAAGTATTTTAGAATATTCATGCATCAACCCTTACCGACATTTGATGCAAGAATGCTCTCTTTTGCCTGGCATGCAAATCCAGAAGTGCGGAAATCCGCTCACAAGGCCCTTTCAAACTATAGCCACACATCCGTCAGGAAGCTTGTCGTTGATAAACTGGAAGCGGGCCTATTTATTGAGGGCGAATTGAAGCTCTTAGCAAGAAACTATGAACATGGGGATGCTGCTAAACTGGAACGTATTCTTCATGTTTCAGATGATCGCGACTTGCTTCATGGGGTGCTATTCGACTTAGTTAAGGTATTTCAGTCAAACAAGGTAGCTGAATCGACTAACTTGATGCTCTTTGTGTATGATCAGTCGCCTTGTTCAAACTGCCGACGCAATGCTGTTGAATTATTATTAAGCACTGGGACTGCTCCTGACTGGCTTCTAGTAGAGTGCCAATACGATTCGTCAGAAGAGATTCGGTTGATGGTAAAGAGCATCGAAAAAAACTGATAGTTCTTACCAGTTTCATACAAGAGGTACAACTCTTCGGTCGCTCTGCACCCCCCGGACGATTCTCGCCGGGGGTGAGTGCAAATCCTACTTCGTCCCCAACTGTGACCTCCCCGCCTTTACATCCTGCAAACGCTCACGGTAACGTTCGTACAGCTTGGTCTGCTTGCTGGTCGGTTCAACCGGGTTGCCGCTGATGAACAGTCCCTTCACCTGGGTGGTAGGTTCGAGCATGTCGCCATCGGTAATCACCAAGTTGGCCATCTTGCCAGGTTCAATGGAACCGAGCTTGTCAGCCAGGCCGAGAATCTGTGCTGGATAAAGAGTTACTGCCTTGAGGGCCTCTTCAGCGGGTAAGCCATAGCTCACCGCCAAAGCTGCTTCGTAAGGCAGGTTGCGGGTATTGGTGCTACCTGCGGAACGGATACAATATTTGACGCCAGCCTGGTGCAGCCGGGCTGCTACGCGGAACTGAGCATCGTAGGTATCGTAACTTTCCTGAGGCATTACAGTAAAAGGTCCACACAGCACGGGGATGTTCTTCTTCTTAAGTTCATCCGCCACCTTCCAGGCATCGACTCCGCCACTCAAAATGAGCTTCACCTTGGTTTCTTCAGCCCACTTCAAGGCTTCCAGAATATCGGCCTTGCGGTTGGCATTGACGATTACCGGCTTCTCACCGGCGGCGTAAGGCAACATGGCTTCACGACGAGGATCGAGCGGATTCTTGATGCCAGCCTTGATGGCTTCAGCATCACGCCGGGCATCGGTGAACTGCAGCTTCAGAAACTTCAGTTTTTCTTCCCGAGCTTTCTTGGCGAAAATGCGACCAGCAGGCGGGCCATCCGGGCTGCCACTGACCAGGCCTGCCGATGCGGGAAACTCGATATGCAGACCGAACGGGTCAACCAGTTTCATTTCCTGCGGTGTCCACCCTGCCAGGTTAACGATGGCGCCCTGACCGGAAACGGTAGCTCCGGTTGGACGGGTCACCACGGTAAGTACGCCATTGGCACGGGTAACTGGAATGAGTTCCGAATCGGGGTTAATACCAATCAGGGCTCGTAAGTCAGGCTGGAAATCGCCACCTTCGCTGAAATCCTGCGTTTCGCGGGCGGAACCGAGTTCGGTCAAACCCAGGATGGTCGCGGAATCAATCATGCCCGGGTATAGGTGCAGCCCCTTGGCATCGATCATGGTGTATTGGCCAGGCAACTCGAAATCGGATTGCTTGCCAAGGTCCTGAATCGCTTTGATTTTACCATTTTCGATTTGCACCAGGGCATGTTCGATGACAGGTCCGGATACGGGATGAACGGTGATGCCCTTGAGTGCATAACTGTTGGCGTTGTTGCGAGGCATCTTGAGATTGCCCAGTTCCGGACCGCGTGGTGCAGGGACTTTGAATTCACCTGTCCGAACGCTACCAAAACCTTCGCGCTGGAAGTAAACTTCACCTTCCACCAGGGTCATTTCGCAACGGGCATATCCACTGAGCGGATGGCCATTGAAAATAACCAGGTCTGCATCCTTGCCGACTTCAATGCTGCCTGTGCGATCCTGCAGGCTGAGCTGCGTTGCAGGGTTGATAGTAATCATCCGCAGCGCCTGTTCTTCCGAAACTCCACCATACTTCATGGCCTTGGCTGCTTCGGTGTTAAGCCGTCGCATCAGTTCGTTGCTGTCAGACTTCATCATGACCAACACGCCCGCTTCCTGGAGCAGGGCGGCATTCTGCGGGATGGCATCAAACGCTTCAATCTTGTAAGCCCACCAATCGGAGAACGTTGAGCAGGAAGCTCCGTGGGCTGCGATTTCTGCAGCAATCTTGTAGCCTTCCAGTACGTGCTGCAGGCTCTTGACTTTGAAGCCGAAGCGATCAGCCACGCGGAGCAGCATCAGGATTTCATCAGAACGGTAGCAGTGGGAATGAACCTTGATTTCGCCTTTGAGAATATCGCTCAGCGCTTCCAGCCTCAAATCGCGGCGAGGTTCCATCTTTGGCGATGCAGAACTTTTCGATTCTTCGTATTCCTTCCACTTACGCTGATATTCCTGGGCTTCGGTGAAAGCACGAATCATTACTGCTTCCACACCCAGACGAGTGTTGGGGAACCGGCCATCGCTTCGCTTGACATTCTCGCCCAAGGCAAACTTGACACCCTTGGTGGAACCAATTACGAGAGACTGGGCTGGTTCGCCGTATTTCAGCTTGATGACGGCATCCTGCCCGCCAATGCAGTTGGCCGAGCCATGCAGCAATCGAGCCATGGTGACACCGCCAGCCAGTGCACGGTACATCTGCACATCGTCAGAATCAACAACGTCGCGAACACGAACTTCAGGGACTATGGACAAGGTGCCTTCGTTCACTCCGCCACTAATGCTGAAGTGGCTGTGCGTATCAATAATGCCAGGCATGACAAACAGCCCCTTGGCATCGATGACGGTTAGATTGGCAGGAGCATTGATGTTGGGTCCAACTTCTTTGATCTTGCCATCTTGCACGAGGACATCGCCGACAAAATTGCCTTTGGTAACAGTGAGTACCGTAGCCCCTTTAATCAACACATTGCGGCCCGTTTTGGTCTTGGGCTTGCGATCAACATCCACTTCGCTTGGAAGCTCCTTGGCAGCGGGGGTAACACTCTTCGTTTCCGTTTTTTTCTCTTCGGTCTTTTTGGCTTCCGGTTTTTTTTCGTCTGTCTTCTTCTCTTCAGGCTTCTTTTCTTCGGACTTTTTCTCATCTGGCTTGGCTGGCGGATTCTCCCCCTGTTTCATCAGTTTGTTCAGTTCCGCTTCATCGTCCTTCAGTTCTTTTTCAGTCTGATCCATCCGTTCCTTAAACTGGGCACGGCGGTTTTCGGGCACACGCTCCAGCATTTCCTTACCCCTTGCCATGCGTTCCTTGGTTCGCGTTATTTTTTCTTTCAATTCATTCATGCGCTCTTTGGGATCGCCAGTGGATGCAGGTTTAGTCTCGCCGCCGATTTCAAAACGATTGCCTTCAGCAAAGACGTACCGGACTTTGGCTTTCTCGTCGTTGAACTTACCTCCGGTGAATGCCACCAGGTGGGCAGGTTTGCCTAGTGCAATTTCGCCAAACACGCGATCTACACCAAAAAGGCTGGCAGGGTTAATGGTCAATGTCGCAAGTGCCTGCTCAGCGGGCACGCCTTCGGAAATGACTTTCCGAACCTTCGCCAGGAACTTGTCAGTACTTTCGACATTGTGCGTAGAAAGTGAAACCTTCAAGCCAGCCTTCAGCATGCCTGAAAGGTTCTTGACTTCTTCATCATGTCGGCGTTCAAAATCCTTGACTACCTTCGTTGGCAAGTCCTTGGCTTGCACAGCGTCATCGCTGCTGGGAGCATCGAAAATTCCAGGGCCGCCCCGGCGGCGTGCCTGCAGTTTTGCCTTGTCGGGGAATGTTAAACGAACGATGCAGGTGATATCTTCCTGCTTGAGGCGGTCAATCATACGCCAACCTTCAGCACACCCAAACAGAATAGGTTTGACGTTGAATTCCTTGCACAAATCCAGGGCACGGTTCATTTCATCGCGGCTATCAGCCTCGAGTATCAGAGGCAATTTGCCTTCAATGATAGCAGCCGTTGCATCAAGTGCAGGATCAAACGCAGGCCGTGAATTGACAGTGCCTGCCTTGTAGGCAGATTGCATTCTGGAGTGATAGCCTGCATCATACATGAATTGACGGAAGTGGGCGACTGAACCCATCAGTGTTGATGGATATCCTCCCTGGCCACCGAGCGAGCGGATGCCACCATGCACTGCTACTTGTGACTTAACGATGGCATTACGTGGAGCAGCGCCGTTATGAACGACGAAGGCACTTTGTCCGCCTAGCAGATTGCCATCGGGTATCGCCAACCTGGCAACGATGCCCTGAGTTCGCCAACTGTTGGCAGTGTCGTCTTCGGCTTTGAGTGCCGTAGCTACATCAAATTCGGGTGTCAATCCTTTGCGATTATCAGGCTTGGTGATGGCAAGGGCATCGCTGGCCAGGTCTACGGGTTCTGCAGGCCCGCTTTCGGAACGTCGCAAAGCAGTGTCCACGCCCCAAGTGTTGCCTGCATCCAGAAAGCCTGGATAGATGACTAAATCTTTCCCATCAATCTTCTCCGCATCGGCGGGGACTTTGACATCAGCACCCAGTGCCTGGATCATGCCATCGCGAATGACCAGGTTCACCTTGGTCAATTCCGTGCCAGGTTTTGTAACAACCGTTGTGTTGGTGATGGCATATGCCGCTGGCTTCAACTTGGAAGGTGGCTGTTGTGCCACGGTTTGAGCCAGAATGAGTGTGCTGAAGAATCCCAACAACGCAAATACACGGACGTGCAGCTTCATACGAGGTACTTTCCACAAAAGATGCGACTTCGTGAAGATATTCGACTGGCGCGATGAACTCAAGGGGATAGCTACAGACTCAGTGATTTCTCAGAAAAATGATAACAACAAAAAACACCCAGTATGGAACCGGGTGTTCTTCGTTTTCTCCCCTATGTGGGAGTGGGGACAGGTTTAGTGAGTTGTTGTGCTTTATTTCTTCAAGCCTGCAGCCTCGAGACCCGTATCAGCCAGTTGTTGTGGAACAGGGATATAGCCATCTTTAATAACCACTTCCTGCCCTTGCTTGCTCAGCATGTATTTCACAAACTCGCGGCGAAGAGTATCAAGTGGACTGTTGGGGTTCTTGTTGATGTAAACATAAAGTACGCGTGCCAGCGGATATGTTCCATCCAGGGCAAACTCCGGCAAAGCTTCAATCGGCTTGGTTCCAGAGCGAGGAGAGATTGCAATAGCTCGAACATCTGCTGTCTTGTAACCGATACCCGAATAACCAATGGCATATTTGTCGGTGGCAATCGCCTGAACCACTGCAGAACTCCCTGGCTGTTCTTTGACAGTGTCCTTGAAATCTCCATTGGCCAAGGCATGTTCCTTGAAGAAGCCATAGGTACCGGATGCAGCATTTCGGCCATAGATGCTGATGGGCTTGTTGGCCCATTCGCCTGTTAAGCCCACATCGCCCCAGGTGACGATATCTTTCGGTGCACCCCGTTTACGATTACGTGAGAAAATGGCATCGATTTGTTCCAATGACAAACTGTTCAGTGGGCAATCTTTGTGTACGTATACAGCCAGCAGATCGATACTGCTGGGGACAGCCGTGGGTGCATAGCCGACTTTCTTCTTGAATTCATCAATTTCCTTATCTTTCATGGGTCGGCTCATCGGGCCGAACTGTGCAGTACCTTGAATCAAAGCAGGCACAGCAGTGCTGCTTCCTTTGCCTTCCACTTCGATACGAACATTCGGATAGTTCTTGCGAAAACCTTCAGCCCATAACGTCATCAAATTCACCATGGTGTCTGAGCCGACACTTTTGATGGTGCCCGAAACTCCATCATTGGATTTCACATAATCGGGCAGGGCAGGATCAACCTTGATCTGCCCCTGAGCTTCGTGAACCAGCAGACTGAGCAACAAGACAAAACTACAGCAATAACGCATATTTCACTCCTGTTTCAATAATCACTCACAGAATTATTATTGTTTTACATGGTCCTGCAACAGAGAAGATTCAATGAAGGTTAAACCGCACGGATTCCGTCAGTTTGCTATAATAGAGTAAAAGCAGCAACGAAAAGTTCAGATGTCGAGGTTTCCATGTCAGATGCCTTTATTGTAACCTGTGCCCGCTCGCCAATTGGCAAATTTCTCGGTGGTTTAACCGATGTCTCTGCAACGAAACTGGGTGCACTCGCCATTGCAGAAGTCCTCAAGCGTGGCAAGGTTGATCCAACTCTGGTCGATGAAGTAATCATGGGATGTGTCATTCAGGCAGGTCTGGGTCAGAATCCCGCCCGCCAGTCAGCTATTCATGGTGGGTTGCCTGACACGATCTCGGCTGTCACAGTCAACAAGGTCTGCGGTTCAGGGTTGCAGGCAGTGATGCAGGCTGCACAATCCATTCGTGCAGGTGATAACGATGTCGTGATCGCTGGTGGCTTTGAGAACATGAGCCGGGCACCGTATCTCTTGCAGAACGCCCGCACCGGTGGTTTCAAATATGGGGACCAGACTGCTACTGATGCCATGATCAACGATGGCTTATGGTGTGCCTTTGAAAGTTGCCACATGGGTAACTCTGCAGAACATATCGCCAGGAAACACAGTGTAAGCAGGGAAGATCAGGATCGCTTCTCGGCCAAGAGCCAGCAACGTGCAGCAGCAGCCTGGTCTGCAGGCAACTTTGCCGAAGAAGTCTTTCCTGTTACAGTAGGATCAGGCGCCAAGGCCAAAGTGGTGGATAAAGACGAAGGCATACGCGCTGAAACAACCGCTGAAGGGCTGAGCAAGCTGAGGACAGCATTTCCAGGTGGCACTAGCGTCACTGCGGGGAATGCATCGACTATCAATGATGGATCAGCAGCGATTCTGGTAGCCAGCAGTCGCGGCCTGGAAAAACTGGGAAGCAAGCCCATCGCACGTGTTGTAGCTTACGCCACCAGCGGCGTGGCTCCCAAAGATATCTTCATCGCGCCAGTTTCAGCAGTCAACATGGTGCTGCAGAAAGCCAAGCTCACTTTGGCCGACATCGACTATTTTGAACTGAACGAAGCCTTCGCGGCCCAGATGCTGGCCTGCAACTACGACTTGAAAATTGACGAAGCAAAGCTCAATGTTAATGGTGGAGCGATAGCTTTAGGCCATCCCATTGGTGCCAGCGGAGCACGTTGCCTGGTAACACTCCTGAGTGTGCTCAAGCAGCGAAACGCCAAGCGTGGCCTGGTCTCGCTTTGCTTAGGCGGTGGTAATGCCGTTGCGATGGTGGTAGAGAGAGTCTAAATCTCAGCACTTAGCACTCAGGACTCAGCACTTTGAAATACAACCCCATGGAACTCATGATCTGCTGTGCCGCCCGGCTTCTCGAAGACGGACGTACCGTCACCGTCGGCACCGGTGGTCCCTGTGCTGCTGCCATGCTCGCTCAGCAGACCCATGCACCCAACCTGGTCATTTTCTTTGAAGCAGGTGGTGCTGCTCCCATTCTGCCAACGATGCCTGTCTCGGTGGGCGATTCACGCACTTTCCACAAAGGCCTGATGGCCAGTAGCATGGCTGAGATCATGGAAACCTGTCAGCGGGGCATGATGGACTATGCTTTCCTCGGTGGTGCACAGATTGATGCATACGGCAACCTCAACAGCACCCACATCGGCGGAACACCAGCCAAGCCGAAAGTGCGTTTGCCCGGCAGCGGTGGTGCGAACGACCTCGCCAGTTTCTGCTGGAATGTCATTACCATGACGAATCACGATAAGCGACGCTTTGTCGAGAAGCTCGATTTTCTCACCACGCCGGGCTACCTTACCGGACCGGGTGCACGGGAAGCTGCAGGTTTGCCTGATGGTACCGGGCCATACCGTGTGGTGACCGAACTGGCTGTCATGGGCTATCATCCACAGACCAGGCGGATGCAAGTGCTGAGCCTGCATCCTGGTGTTACGATGGAGAAAGTTAAAGAAAACACCGGTTTTGAGATCGGTTGTGCCGATGCGGTGACGACGACTCCAGAGCCTGCAGAGAACGAGCTACATCTGCTGCGTACCAAGGTTGATCCGCGTCGATACATTATCGGCAGAGCTGCATGATAGTTTTGATTCCATGGATGGTTGCTGTGACTCCCCCATTTTTTCCTACTTCATCATTCGGTTCCCTCTTCTACGGGCTGATGCTGGCCTGTTGCCTGGCACTGGTGTTAACTGATCTCAAATCGCAAAGGCTGCCTAACCGTTTAACGGTGTCCATGCTGCTCTTGGGCATCGTCATGAACCTGGTGCGTGCCATTTGGCTTGGGGTGAATGAAGAACCCGGTCGCTACTTCGGCATGACAGGCATCTTTGGTGGATTGTTGGAAGGCTTTGCTTTCAGCCTGGCTGGCTTTGTGGTAGCCTTTATTATTTTCTCAGTCTTATGGCAACTTCAGAAATGCGGCGCTGGTGATGTCAAAATGATGGCAGCGCTCGGCGCCTGGATTGGGCCATTCTGGTTTCTGTTCGTCTTTGCCGGCACCATTGTCGCGGTGCTGGTCATCATGATCGTATGGTGGCTGGTTGCGTATGTGATGAAACGCAACCCAGGACTGAAAATCAGTTATGCACTCCCCGCCAGCATCAGCGTCGCAGTGCTGATGCTCTGGTTCTGGCGGGCGACGTGGTGGCAGATTATTTATTGATGTTTTGTACCCGCTCCATGATCACCCGCACACTCGTGCCTCGTTCAGGAATTGCATTGGGGTTGGCTTTGTACCCCAGGTTGTCTCCCTGTGGATCACTGTCCACGCTTTCAAAAGGCAGATCGAGCAGAGCGCTGCCAAAGTTCGTCAGGCAAATGACTCGGCCATCGTTAGCGCCAAAGTACTCATACTCTTCGCCCATTGCGGTCCTGGCTTTGCCGTTGTAACTGCCAGCAAATACCCAGTCGCCTACCAGGGGCTTGTTATCCTTCGCTCGCGACACCCATGCTTGTGCCGGCACACAATGGTACTTCCCTTGAGCATCAGTGTACTCCACCAGCAACTTGACTACATCACCCGTAGCTGGTTTGAAATCGTACTCCCGCTGGGCGTTGATGAAGGTAGCTGGCTTGCCCGGTTTGAAACCTGCTCCCAGCATCGCTGCATGCAGGATTTTTGCATCAAACGGTGCGGACATGATCGATTCATGATCCTTGCCTGCTTCCGATCTTGAGAGTAGATGTTCCAGGAACCCTTCACGCAATACCACCACGGCATCGATCACTACCCGGCGATCAATGCCGGATGCTCGAGATTGCCAACTGGGTAGTGGTTGAGAGGGAACTGCCTGGATGGCTACATCACCCAGTGAACAAAGACCACCCGCTTTCCGCAATGCTTCACCAACGAGCCGCGCAGCAGCAGCTTCCTGCTGCGTGACTGTTTCCAGCCAGATGCTTTGCCCTACTGCAACTCGAAAGACGGGCTGCATCGTGGTATTACTGATGTTGGCATCAGCTTGTTTCTGCACGACTGTAGACGAAGTTGCTACAGGAGCAGCAGCCTTGGAATGGGTTGCGGGTGTTTCGGTATGACAGGAGGCACTGCAAAGAATCAACAAGAAAATGCTACGAGACATTACGAGCCTTTCTGATAATTCATTCTGGTGAATAACTGATATATCACTGGCCCGGGCAGATTCAGCAGCAATCCTTCAGCCCAATATCGTGCCACATCTGCCCACGTCATTGTATCCCGATAATAGTGTCTCTTCACCAGTCGCGTGCCACGCAAAATTCCCTTTATTTTTTCCGATTTCATGGCTCCAGGGTGTATGCGGTAGCAAAGCAGCGGTTCATCCAGGTTTGCCAGTTGATGCCCTTTCGATGCCAGCCTGCACCATAGTTCATAATCTTCATTGGCTGGATAATTACGATACCAGTACCCTCCGGCATTTAGCACTGCTTCCTTGCGATACATCACACTCGGATGAGCTATTGCATTGAACCGCCGCAAGCTTTTTTGAATGGACAGTGAATCAGTGGGGTATACACGTTTTCCAACCGATTTTCCCAGGCTGTCCATAATGTTGATAGCCGTGCCCAGTACCGTCACTTCGGGATGCAGTTGCAGATAATCAAACTGTTTCTGCAATCGCTCCGGATAACTCCAGTCATCACCATCCATGCGGGCGATCAGCGGTGCCCGGGCCTGCTGCAATCCGTAATTCAGTTGATCGACCAGTGATGCCTGGCCATGATGCGGAAGGTGAACAATTCTCTGATCATCAAACTGCTGCAGACAAGATTGCGATGAGATTTCAGATTCAGCTTCGATGAGGATCAGTTCAAACGATGGGAATGTCTGCTTGAGAATGCTGTCGATGGCGAGTTGCAGGTAATCCAGATTCGGACGATAGACCGGCAGCAGTACGGAGATGGCCGGTTGCATGTTAGCCACGCTTCCTGGCGACAATCAGAAACGCCTTGGAAATGGCCCACAGAATAGGGAAGCGTTCCAGTGCCTTGATACCCCAGCGATAATGCCATGCTGCACCTGCTGTCGTCCACGCCAGGTTGGCGGGTAGCGCAAATCGCCAGGTCCAGGTCTTTTGTCGATTCATCAGCCGAATGATCTTGAGAAATCCCGGAGCGTAGCTGGCATCAGTGTAGTCATGACCTTTGCCTGTCCAACGCAGATACTGATTCGCCAGCGGTACAGGCAGCCACCCAAGAAATGGCAAATGGTAGTGTACTTCTATCGGCCAGTATTTGTTGGGAACCAGCAAATACAACACGCCCCCCGGCGACAGGAGCGATTCGATACGTTTCAATGATGCGGACTGATCCGGCAGATGTTCCAGCACATTATCGAGGATGATTAGATCAAAGGTATCACTGGTCTGGAAAGTCTCCAGCGTTGCATGATGAAAAGAAGCGTTTGTTGCTCCTTCACTCCGCTGCAACTCTTGCGCGCAATGGGCAGGCTCAGTGCAAGGCTCGATGCCAACTACGTGATGGCATGTTTTTGCAAGAGCCAGTGCTGTATGGCCGTAGCCACAACCAATATCGAGCACACGCAACATTGAAACAGGCTTGGTGAGATCTTTCGCTACTGTACCCAGAATCTGGCGGGCAAAATCTTCACCGCGCGGGCCGCGCTCAGTGAGCATGGCCCGTTCGCCAATATCGTATGCTGGGCGATCTGGAAACTGTGCAGGTTCCATACAAGGTGATGGTCAGGAAGATGAGTCTGTCAGATGTTGTCTTATGATTCGCCGTTCAAGCGACTAGCAACGTCGGAGGCACTAAAATCCTGGGCCACCTGCTCCACCCATGGGCCCACCCATGCCTGCACCAATCGGTGCGCGACGCAGACCCGTTCCGGTTTCCTCATCCTTCACTTTGACTACTGGCTTGAGCAGATGTGATGGATAACTGGGAGCCTGGGTAAATCGTGGATCATCAGGTGGTGGGGATCGCATTTCTTCAGGTTGAGCAGAACCACGGTATGGGGCAAAGACATTGAATCCCCTGCTCGTAGACGTGCAACCCATGAGCACAGGGGTAACGGAAAGAAAAAGGCACCACCGCATCCAAGGGATTGCCAACCAGTCAAGCAGATGTCGCCGGGCACCTGTCATGCGGAACCTTTCAAACGAATCACTTCCCGTCAGGTGCATTTAGCTGAATTGCAGAATCGGTCAAGCCCAAACTAGGGTCGGGCTTCCGGTGCCTGAGTCTTAATGATGGATTTGGTCTGCACTTCGACTACTTTTTCGACATTCTTACCAAAATCAGGGTTATTTAACACTGTCCAGAAGTCTTTCTTTACCTCACTTGCCACAAACTCTGGCCCCTCAATCACCACTTCAGTCATCAGGCGGCTTTGAAAATTGGCTTTGGCCAGTATTTCCACAAAAACAAAAATACCTTGCGATTGGATTGGCATCTGTTTGAAAATCTTGCGGCGGAATAGTTTGACCGGGCATTCAGGATCCTGCATCCATAATCCAAACAGTTGGTAAGCTTTTGAGAAAAACTGCCTTCGTTGCCAGCCAGCCTGCTTGGATTGTCGTACGCCACAGACAACATCCACCTGGTCTATTTCCTTGAGGCACAACTCTAAACTCGATGCTGGAAACCCGACTGGAAGAACAAACAGCAATGGGTGTTTGGATTGCTCAATTCCCACCCGAAGTGCCGATCCGACTCCCTGGCTAACCTTGTCATCTGCCACCAGCCTGGCTTTTCCACAACCAACAAGTGCAGATTGAAAAGTCTCTTCCATTCCTGACTCAACGGGAATCAAAACTTCGAACTCATTACGTTTCAGTTGGTTGAGTTCTTTTTGCAATTCACTTAATGTGAGCTTCAACGAATCAGCAGAAGCATGCTCCGCCAGCACCACGATAGATAATGGTTCATGTGAAATGGCAGTGCGTTCCCAGAGTGAATTCATGATCAAGCCTGATCGCTATTGCTCCCCTCTACCCTGGAGGGAGAGGGGTTGGGGGTGAGGGGGGGCTCTTGTTGTTAGACACTAAGTCAGATTGCTATCTTAACACTAACAATGACAATCGCCACATGGATATGGTATGCAATTAAGATCGGGATATCTGCCTGTAGACAAACCACCCGGCATGACCAGCCGGGATGTGGTTAATCACGTTCAAGCCTGGTTTCCCAAGACGAAACTGGGGCATGCTGGTACCTTGGACCCCGCCGCCACCGGGCTCTTGATCATCGGCGTTGGCTCCATTGCCACCCGATTCATCGAATACGTGCAGGATCAGGAGAAACAGTATCGGTCTGTTTTCCAGCTAGGCAGTATAAGTACCACCGATGATGCAGATGGGGAGATTACTGAGAATACGGTTGTAGAACCACCCAGTCTGGAAATGATACAAGACCAGCTTACCAAGCAGACTGGCGTCATTATGCAGACTCCACCTGCCTATAGTGCTGCCAGGGTGATGGGGGTCCGAGCACATACCCGTGCCAGACGCGGCGAAACGGTCGAACTGAAACCGCGGCAAATCAGCGTCTATGAATTCCAATGTCTGCGATACCACTTTCCCGAACTTGAAGTGATGGTGAATTGCAGCAAAGGTACGTATATACGCAGCCTCGCTCGTGATCTGGGCCAAATATTACAAACCGGGGCCTATGTCAAAGCACTGCGAAGGACCCGAATTGGAAAAGTAAATGTCGAAGATGCGATAAACCTGGATAGCAGTGCCGACGAAGCAATCAAGGTCATGCTACCGGTATCTGTAGCAGTGCAGCATCTGCCTCGTTTGGTTGCCAGTGATGAAGAAACGAAAAGATTGCGACAAGGGCAAATAATACTGACCACTTCTCAAATCACCGGCGAAATGGGTTTATGGAATCGTGACACATTTATTGGAATTGTGAAATGCGGAGAAGATCGAGTGATCACTCCAACCAAGATGATTCCTACTGATGTAACAGGATTGGACTGAGTTGCCATTCTCAAGAATTCACGGTTTTTTTGCTTTTATTCGCTTTGAATACCCGTTAACATTTTCCTGCCTTGCTTTTTTTATCAGCAGGGCTTCATCTTGATGATCATCCTGAGACGGAAGAAGTAATGATTCATCCTCGTCGTGCATTTCGTGTTTTCTCTCTGGCAACCACAGTTAGTTTACTCAGCGTAGTGCCGGTAGCGGCTCAAACGTTTAACTTTACAAGTGGTACCCAGAGCTGGAACAATCCCAATAACTGGACACCGATTGGTGTACCCAATGGAATTGATGCGTCAGCGACGTTTAATTCGCCAACGGGTACGCAAAGCGTTCAATTGAATGCTGCAATCACAATCGGTTTCTTGGACATCACTCATAATGGCACTTCCAACTTTAATCTGGTGAACGGGACTGGTGGAAGTCTGACACTGGAAACTTCAGGAGGTGATGCAAGTATCGTTTATAATGGTACAAGTGCAACTACTAATGTTATTACCATTGGAGCCTCGATAACCCTTAACAGCAACACTGTTGTTAATGTTTTCAATGTTGCCCCCACAGGTACTGCTGGAATGACCTTCATCGGTGCAATATCGGGGAATGGAGATTTCATCAAAGGTGGCGATGGTAAGTTGACGTTCAGCGATGTTGCCAAGACTTATTCTGGCGCGACAATAATTGACCAAGGCAGGCTCAGATTAACCAGTGCTGGATCACCAACAGCAACTTCATCCATTACGGTCAATAATGGTGGTCAGCTGTTACTTGAGACTGGTGCAATCTGGAATCTCGGATCAGGTTTGATTTCTCTAAATGGCAATGGCTACACTGATTTTAATACAGCTGCAAACGGTTTGGGTGCATTGCGTGTTAACAACACATCAACAATAAATAACAATCTTGACCTCGCCAGCGATTCAAGAATCCACATTGCTGGTGGCACTACAACGATTTCCGGAGCCTTTTCCGGGGCATCTGAACTAATCAAATCCGGATTGGGTACAATTGTATTCAGCAATACATCATCTTCACACACCGGCAACATTGTCATCGAACAGGGCACCATCAATTATGGTTCCGGTGTCAGCATGGGTGGTGGTACTGTCACGCTTCAGCAATTAGCAGGCACCAACACTGTCAGACTGCAACTCAACAGCAGCCAGACTATCACTAATCCTTCCACGGTTTGGACTGATACGACCGGCACCCGTACTCAGAACATCGATCTTGGGACCAATGTCAATACTGTCCTCACAATTAATCAGGATGCAGATACGTATTTTGGTAATGGTGCCATTAGCACCATTACTGGCACCATCACTGGCTCGGGTTCCATCGTGAAGAATGGTCCAGGCACACTGACACTTACTGGCAACAACACCTACAACGGCACCACTACGATTAATGACGGCTTTATCTCTGCTGATAATGAATCCTCATTCGGTTCCAATCCAGGGAGCTTTACAGCCAATCGTATCACGCTTAATGGTGGAGGACTGCGGGCGAACCAGTTTGCACTCGATTTCTCCAGCAATCGAGGTATCACTCTAGGCCCGGCGGGTGGAACTTTTGACAACATCAATGAAACCATTTCGATCTCTACCGGAGTATCCGGGACTGGAAGCCTTACCAAGCTAGGCGCCGGTGTACTTTCCATGTCGGGCGCCAGTTCTTACCTCGGAATCACCACAGTGAATGAGGGCACGCTCTGGGCCTATGGCGGAAACAACCGACTGCCTCAAACTACGGTGGTAATTCTGGGCGATGGAACCAATACGGCAGTGTTCCGCCTCGGCAACAACAGTCAAGATGCAAACGGTTTCACCCATACCATCAGCGGGCTGACCACCAATGGCAACTCTCTCTCCAATGCTGTCGTTGGTGGACATAACGAAGATTCGACTCTGGTTATCAACAATTCGCTGAACTTCACTTTCTCAGGAACACTTGGCGGTGGCGGAACCTTTGAGAATAATCTCAATCTGGTAAAGTCTGGACCCGGCACCCTGATCCTGACCGGTTCAAGCACCTATCGGGGCAGCACCACTATCAACGGCGGAATTCTGGTGCACAACAGCAATTACACCGGCGCTGCTGTTGGCAACTTTACCGTCAACAACACCGGCACACTTTCCGGCACCGGAACCATTAACAACAACGTTCTAATCAATGCTGGCGGTACCCTGGCGCCAGGGCAATCTGCCGGACGACTTACCGTCAATGGCAACGTCACCTTCAGTGCTGCTTCTACCTTCCTGGCAGAGGTCAATGGCACGGTTGCTGGTACCAGTTATGACCAGTTGCGAATTGGCTCGGGTGGATCGCTGTCGCTGAACAATGCCAATCTGATCGTTTCGATAGGTTATAACCCTGCATTTTCTGATCGCATCTTTCTGACGGATAACCAGTTTGCTGGCTCCATTCTCGGCACCTTCAGCGGCTTGAACGAAGGCTCTACGGTGATCTTGAGTAATGGCGATTACTCAGGAGTTATTTCCTACCTTGGTGATTTCGGATCGAACGCACTCTCTGGCGGAAATGATGTCGTGATCTTCAACATCATTGCCATTCCCGAACCTGGTTCCATCGCCCTGATGGGTATTGCAGGGTTTGCCTGCTTGCAGTGGTATCTTCGTCGCAAGCCAGTGGCCAAGGTAGAAGTGGAATCGGAATCAATTGAACCGGCTGCTGAATCTAACGAAACACCAGTTAAAGTCTAATCCGAATTATTCTTCAGATTAGCCCGACCTTCCACCAGCGTGGTGGTAATGCCACGCTGAAGCACTTTTTCCTGCTGATTCAACACTTCACATTGCCAGGTGAGCAGTGCTCTGCGGCCTCGGCCCCGCACTTCTTTTTCCAGCAAGGTGCTGCGGATGTGAATCGTGTCGCCAATAAACACCGGTTCAAGAAACTGCCAGTCCTTGATGCCGACAAACGCCAGAGTACGGATGGGTGGGCTATTGATGGAGAGTCCGCTGGTCACCGCCAGGGTGAGCAGTCCGTGGGCGATAGGTTTGCCATACGGCGTATTGCGGGCGTATTCATGATCCGTGTGAATGGGATTGAAGTCGCCGGATATACCGGCAAAGTTCACGATGTCTGCTTCCGTGATCGTGCGGGCTGAGGATATCCAGCTTTGCCCTTCTTCCACGTCATCCATATAGAGATGATAATCGTTGTATGCCATGAGTGGCACTCCGCTCCCGTTGCAGCATCAAGGACAGGTGATCCATCACGGTACGGTATTCATTCCATTCTAAGCCATCAACTGTCAGTTGGCACGATGCAGTAATCCCATCGACCAGTGGTTCCTTCGCCAGGGTCGCTTCCCATAACTGGGATTCCTTGCCTGCATCAAACTGGGCAGCCAGATCCTGTCGTTGTTTCAGCCAGGCGGTACCAGCAGCCAGGGCATAGGTGCCCCAGTTGCTGGTGCCTGAAACAATCAACGCCTGGGTTGGCACGCGACACGCAATTTTACTCCCTCCATCAATGTTGTCACGAATAATCAGCCAGGGAATACGCCCCATGCCGATCTCATTGCCCCCATCACCAATACCAATGGTATGAACATGCGCGGGATGAGCCTCAAACAACCGGTGTACCGGCGAGGTGAATGCTGCCAGTTCATAGCCTCGCATGGAATAGGGGCGATTCCAGCAGCCTGGATCGACCTCGCGGGCAAACTGTCCGATTGGTGCAGGTTGATCGAACGATTGCTGTATCAGCGATGATAAACTGTGGCTCGGACCAGCCCGTTCAATCGATATCAGATGGGTGATATGCGGATTTCGCTGCCAGAATGATTGCATCCAAGAATTGGTTTCGGGATCATCAGGCGAGGGCAGTTCACTGAGCCTGATATGATCTTCCAAACCATTCAACCGCAATGCAATTTCCAGCACCGAGCAGCAGCCAGCTTCAGAGAGAATAGTTACCCCAGTGCCAAGCTGATGAAGAATATCAGCAAGGAATATTGCACCCAGTGGGCCATCAGTTTCGTAGCACTCGGCCCGTGCCACATAGAACCCGGTAACGATGGCAACTTCCAGCCGTTTGGACACAGCGAGCGATGTGCAGGCAGCTTGCAGATCAGCTGCAGTATGACTAACCAGGCTGCGGCCGGGGATGCGATCAAGTCCTCGTCCTGCCGGATCGCGGGTGATCAGATGCCGCAACTCTGCAAAAAACTGCCAGTCGTACATCAGGCAGCCTCCAGGCCAAGCGAACGGAAGCCTTTCCATGAAGCAGGCAGCGGTGCGGTTAACGTCATCGGTTCATAACTGATAGGGTGCTTGAATGTCAGTGCTCTGGCATGCAGTGCGATCCCGTTAGGAAATTTTTCGGTGGAACCATATTTATCGTCGCCCACAATGGGGTAACCCCGGCTGGCAAGTTGTACGCGAAGTTGATGCGTTCTACCTGTGCGGGGATGCAGTTCGATCCATGTATGTTTTTCGTCAGCAGCTTTGCAGTGAAAATCGAGCCTCGCCAGCTTGGCGCCGGGAGTGCCGAACTTAACCGTCTGAACCTTCCCCTGCATGGTGTCTTTCCAAAGCCAGTTTTCCCAGGTTCCTTTTTGGGGTTCAACCTTGCCTTCTACCACAGCCCAGTAGACTTTATCCACTTCCGATTCACGAAACTGTTCCGCCAATCGACCAGCAGCTTTGCTGTTACGGGCATACATCAAAACACCGGAAACGGGCCGATCCAGCCGATGTACCACGCCCAGAAACACGTTGCCCGGCTTGTTGAATTTCTCTTTGAGGTAGGCTTTCACCTGTCGATCCAGCGTCTCTTCGCCACCTTCGTAACCCGTCGTGAGGTAACCCGCTGGCTTATAGATTGCCAGGCAATGGTTATCCTCAAACAGGATTTGCAGCGGTGGCAGTGGCGGAGCCATGGCGTCTCTTCAAGTGGATGAAAATACTGATGCAGAATGCCAGGCAGATGAAAAGCCAGCATGCCAGCGGTAATACATCTCCCCATACTGTATACACAGTGAATTCCGAATAAATGGGGATACTGCCAATCAAGACCCCTTCGCGAGCCTTCGCCTCGCTCCAACTGCTACTGTTTTTCCCCATTACCGGGATGGCGCCGGTTTTGGTCTCCTGTTCACCCTGAGATGGCACATGTGCAGGCAGTGCAATCACTCGGCCCAGTGCATCAATGATACAGGAAATCCCCATATTCACTGACCGGACCATCGACCGACGATGTTCGATGCAGCGGAAGCGGGCACACACCAGGTGCTCTTCATGTTCTTCAGAACCTTTGAACCAGCCATCGTTGCTGATATTCACAAAGAAATGAGGGTTTTCCTGCATCATGTACGAGCGGGTCAAATGGGGCACCGTGTCTTCATAACAAATCAGCGGGGCAATGCGATATTGCTTCCAAGGCAGCGATGTGACTTTGTTCCCAGGCTTGATCGTGTATTCATATTCGTAAGGCGACAGCCATTTCATGAAGGGCAGCGTATCCGCCCAGGGGATGTACTCACCAAATGGCAGGCAGACGATCTTGTCGTAATGGGCCTTTTCGTTGCCCTGCCTGTCAATCAGCAATGCACTGTTGGTATGCTTCATGGATTCGTTCTTGAAGTCATACACATTGAATCCAAAGAGAAGATCAGCTTTCCACTGGCTGGCGTAGTGACTGGCCCAGGCCCGGCATCGTTCCAGCCCGACGGGTAATCGCGGGAATCGTTCCACCGCCCAGGCAGGTAACTTATCGTTTTCCGGGCGAATCCATGTAATAGATAAACAGGTTTCCGGCGCAATGATCAATTCAGGTTGATAGCTGGCAGCATGGTTGCCTAGCCGAACATAGGTTTCATCAATGGTTTTCCACAGTTCCGGATCGTTACGCAAATACTGTGGCTGGTTGCCTTGCAGCACGGCGATGCGTGGCGTCTGTTCACGTGTGAATTGCCCTGCATCCTTCATGATTTGAATGGAGCCATACCAGCTCGCCACGCCTACAAGAACGATCGCTGGCGCCAGTTCAGAACAAACGGAACCCAGTGTGCGACGCTGTGTAACCCGTGCCAGGGCCATGTTGATGAGCATGACCATGAAAGAAAGTCCGAAGACGCCAACCAGATCTGCAGCTTGAATGAAGTAGAGTTCATCATGCTGCGTATGCCCCAGGTAGTACCAGGCATAGCCGATCCAGATTTGTGAGCGAATATACTCGAGCGCTGTCCAACTGATCGATGCAGCCAGGATGAAAGGAACATGCAGGCTGCGAACCAGCAGTTTGCTGAAGAGGAAAAAGAAATACCACTGCAGGGAAATGATCAGCGCCAGCACGATGTAGACAGCGTACATGGGCTCACTCGCCAGGCGAATCCACTGAAACGCCAGCAGGCAGAAAACGAACCCTGCCAGCCAGGCGGATAACACTGGCCGCTGGTACCATCGGTTCACCGGAGCATCGCTGACGTACTGTTGCAATACCCAGCCCAGTGGAATCAAGGCAATCCACCCTAGCCAGCCTGCATTGAGTGGAAAGAAACTGCACCAGAAGAGAATGCTAGACAGCAGGCACCAGCCTATTGCAGGAACGGACTGCATGGAATTTCTCATGACAGGGAAAATGGTGACAATACTTCAATCCAGTCACCGGCAGCATAACGCACTTCGCCAGGCGGGAAAACCGCAAAAGAATCAGCCTGGCTGATGCTTCGCAAATCAGCAGACCCTTTCCACGCTATTGGTGCAGCCCGCCACGGTTTTAATGCAGTGTTCAATTTCACCGGATGATACGTCGGCCGATCTGATCGATGCTGAAAATCGCATTGTAGTTGTGCTGGTAATAGCGAAGTCAGAAACGGCGTAGACAATCCAGAGAGCTTTCGCAGGGCAGGGCGGATAAAGAGTTCAAACCCCACCAGGCTGCTCACCGGATTTCCTGGTAAACCAAATACCAGCGTTCTTCCACATTCGCCAAAAAAGAGCGGCTTGCCTGGCTTGAGTGCAACCTTATGAAAGATTGGCTCCACTCCCAATTGGTGAAGGACTTCTGGCACCAGATCTACCTTGCCTGCCGAGACGCCGCCGGTAATGATCAGCATATCCGATTGCAAACCGGTTTTGATGCACTGCAAGAGATGCTCACGGTTATCGCGGGCGATCCCCAGATAATTCGGAGTTGCCCCAGCGCTATGTATCAATCCCTGCAGCAGGCTCGCATTAGAGTTCCGAATATGCCCGGCTGGAAGTGCTTCACCCGGCTCGACAATTTCATCACCAGTCGTCAGCAGGCTGATTTGCACAGGCTGGAAGCACGAAACTTGAGTTCGGTTGACACTGGCAAGCAAACCCAAGGTGGCAGGGCGTATGGATGTGCCTGTTCTTAATACCACTTCACCCTGTTTCATTTCAGCGGCGCGCAACAGAATATTTTGACCAGGTTTAACTACTACTGGAATCTGAACGGTAGTTGCATTCCGCGTTGTCTGCTCGTGCATCACTACAGCATCTGCACTCGTAGGAATTGGTGCACCGGTCATGATGCTGAAAGCTTGCCCCGTCTTCACTTCGTATTGTGAAACACTCCCCGCCAGAACTTCATCAACAACCTGAAACGAAGTAATGCCTGCTTGGATATCACTACTTCGGATGGCATAGCCATCCACCATCGACTTGTCAAAAGGTGGAGAATCGCCATCACAGGAAATCTCTTCAGCAAGTACTTTTCCGAGCGCAGCATGGAGAGGGATTTCGATAAATGCAGTTGGCACTGGAGTATGCTGCAGAACCAGTTGCTGTGCTTCATCCACGGAGAGCAAAGACATGGCTACTCTCCTGTCAGAAAGTTTTTCAACAGCTTAGGTCCATCCACCGTCAGAAAACTTTCCGGGTGAAACTGTACGCCATGCAAAGGCCATTTCTTATGCTTCACGCCCATGATCTCATCCTCGGCAGTCCAGGCGTTTACCACAAAATCTGGATGATTCCAGGATGCTTTCTCAATCACCAGGCTATGGTAGCGCGTCGCTTCAAACGGATTGCTTAGTCCACGAAAAACGCCAGTGTTGTCATGATAGATCGGCGAAGTTTTTCCGTGCATGATCCGCCAGTTGCGATGTACTGTGCCGCCAAACACATGGCCGATGCACTGATGCCCCAGGCAGACGCCGAGAATGGGAATGCTTGAGGCAAATCGTTCCAGTACCGCATTGGAAATGCCAGCTTCTTTTGGAGTGCACGGACCAGGAGAAATAATAATTCTGCTGGGCTTCAACTCTTCAATCTGCTGCAGGGAAATCTGATCGTTGCGATGCACCTGCATGTTCAGCGTGGGATCAATTTCCCCCAGCCGCTGTACGATATTGTGCGTAAAACTGTCGTAATTATCGATGAGTAAAATCATGGAGTTGATCTATCGCCAAACACAATTAGATCAAGAACTCCTGCTGCCTGAGTGCCTGCATTCGCTTCAGCCCGCCACATTTTTCGAGATAGCCATTGAAATCAGGCTGATCCCAGATCATCTCTGCCAGGAATTTCTGGAATGCTTCAGGATCGTTCTCGACGCTCAGCCAGAGTTTCAGATGGTCTTCGTCAGAGAAATACTCGTAAGGCATGTTCCCCGGAAAGCTGCCGTAAGGTACTTCGCATACTGCATCGACACAGTAAAACGGAATGCTCGTGCGATCAGGCTCGCGGCGGAACTCATCTATGGAGATCAATCGTTCACAGGTGATGATCAACCTCTTGGCAGCACGGGCGACATCCAGATCAGCCACCGTGGTGCCACGAATGCGGGCGTTGCCATACACATCAGCTTCATGCACATGGATAGCAGCAACATCCGGATAGAGTGCGGGAAGCGCCAATAATTTCAAACCGGTATATGGACAAGTGATTTCTGCTGCATCGCTACACCGTCCGGTATCGGTTCCCAGCATGGAGCGAGTCGGTAGAAAAGGCACACCCATCGCGGCGGCACGAAAGCGAACTGCCAGGGCATAGTTTGACCATTCCCTGACTTGCAGCGTACCGCTTTCCATGACCCGCCGGGCATGGGGCGATAACCCCCTTGCCTCCAGCCCCACAATATAAGCCGAATCAAGCTGGCTGAGTGTCTGGCCTCGGCCGGTCAGATTGCCGGCACAGAGTATCTGGAAATCATGGGTGGCTGTATGGCCTGCAAACGAAAGGTTCTGTTTCTTCTGCCGAATGATTTCATGACAGATCGCGGTGGGTATGCGATTGGTGCCAAACCCGCCGATGGCAAGATAATCCTCATCCTGTACCAGTTGCGCAACAGCCTGCGTTACCGTGGTAACCTTGTTGACCATGGCACGAGGCTTGTTGCGGAACGCTGAACGTGCGTGATCAGGATGTGGATCAGCAAAGAGCAACGTCACTTGCCGGCAAACTCCCGTATCAGGATCTTGTAGCGACGATCATCGCGGAGACCTTCCAGATCGTTGTCCTTGCTCAGGAAGGTAAAATCATCATACCCCAGTTCAAAGGCTCGTCGCAACTCCTGCAGGGCAAGTTCATGGTTGCCAAGAAGGCAATAGCTGCAGGCAAGGTTGTAATGGGCGACGGCATCCTGCGGACGCAGGCGAACGAGTCGGCGATCCACTTCCAGCCCCTTCTGGTAATGGCCATGCTTGGTCAGCAGGTTGCCGAACACACGCAGCACATCAACATAATCGGGATAGCGTTCCAGGATATCGGTGAAAAACTTGATCTCAAAGGCTAACTGTTCACTCTCAGCTTTCTTGTTTCGGGATGGTTTGGACGACTGGTTCTGCAATGACTTGCTGAGCTCAGCCATGGCGTTCTCCGAGGGTTTTCACAAATGAGTTAAGAATGATAGGTGAAGTATAACAACTCACCGATTCATGTCCAAATCACTTTTAAGAAGTCATGAACTTTGAAAAATTTGCAGAAAATGCAGTTGACATTGGATGCTGCTATTTATCCACACCCAGCACATGTCGCAACGCCGGTTCAAGCGTTGGATAATCAAATGCAAATCCTGTCTGCTGTAACCGCTCCGGTATGACCTGCAGACTCGCCAGTAAGAGTGCATCCGCCATTTCACCCAGTGCCAGTCGCAAGGCAAACGCTGGTGCGGGAAAAATCGTAGGCCTGCGGAGAACCCTTCCCAGTGTTCTGGTAAATTCGACATTCGTCACCGGTTCCGGTGCCGTGAGGTTGACCGGGCCTCGCATGTCCTGCTGCATGATGCAGAGATAGATCGCACCAACCAGATCGCCAATTTCTATCCAGGGAACATACTGTTTTCCGCTGCCTAATCTCCCCGCCACGCACCATTGAAACAGTGGCAACTGGCTGGCCAGCGCTCCACCCTGCCGGGCCAACACAACTCCCACGCGGCCATGAACAGTGCGTATTCCAGCTTGTTCCGCTGCCTGCGTAGCTTTTTCCCAGGCGACACACACTTCCGACAGAAACCCGGTCCCGGGCGGCTCAGATTCCGTCAATGGCTGGTCGCCACTGGGAGCATAATAGCCAATGGCAGATGCTGAGAAAAATACTGCCGGTGGCTTGTTCAGGCCAGCGAGTGTTGTTGAAAGCAGCTTGGTGCTCTGCACCCTGCTGTTGATGATCTGTTCTTTTCGAGCAGCATTCCATCGTTTGTTGGCAATGCCTTCCCCCGCCAGATGAATGACAGCATCCACCCCTTCCAGCGACGATGCATCGATCTCATTACGTTCGGGGTTCCATCGTGCGGTGGTTGAGCCGTCATAAAAAGGCTGCCGGGGCTCACGTCGAACCAGTCGGATGACATGGTGCCCGCCTGTGTTCAGAAAGGCACAGAGTACCGTGCCAATCAGCCCGGTGGATCCGGTAACAGCAATCGTTTTTCGCGGCTGACCGATAAATTCATGATGCCTCTTCAGATCACTCAACAGAACGCGATGCCTATAGGCAAAGGTACTTTGGAGCCGACGTGTGATCATCGGATGCGCCAGTTTGCCTAAGACTCCCATCGGCGCCTGGAACTCAATACGGTCTGTCAGTCGGCATGCATTTGCACTGACAGTTTCAAACAGATGCCGGTGTTCAAATCGACCAAAAGGCCCGGTAAGCTGACGGTCACAAAACTGCTGGTCCTGCATAAAATTAAAATGTTCTGCAACCCAGGTTTTCTTGATAGAGCCAAGCAGCGGCACACGCAAAACAACTTTCGATCCATCGGTCAGAGACTGGTCACTCTGTTGCAGTTGTACGTTTTCCCAGGGTGGTACCATGCGCAGAAATGCACCAGGCCGCTGGTGCCAGGCGAATGCTTCGGATACAGGTACGGGAAGTTGAACGGATGATTCAAAGACAGGCATGGGCTCATTTCAATTAGCGTGAAAATGTAAACTCAATGTATTGCGTGAAGAGATTTTTACCGTCTCCACGCTGGTAATAATCTTCGAGCAATACTCCGACATTGGGTTCAATTTTCTTCTTGAATTGACTTTGCCAGTTTGAACCAGCAGTCCCCTGCATTCTGATTTCCACCGGATTTTCAAAATTGATCATGCTGGCATTGAGCCAGACTCTTGCCTTCTTCATACCGGACATGAAGCAGCGCAGGCTGTTAGGAACATCCTTTTCCCAGCCTGCTGAAACCAGCACTGGCGTCTGTGGAGTCGCCTTGTGCTCTTCCACTTCCAGCCAGTAAAAACGATTAGCAGATGGGCGAACTATACGGAACTCCTGTCCCATTCTGTTACCGGAAAGATCAGCACGGCCAATATCTGGCATGGCAGCGGTGCGTTTTTTGCGGGACATCCAATCGACAATGTAAGGAACCTCGGCAGGGAAATACTCAAAGCCCCGGCCTTGATACTCCACCAGAAGCGATGGATAACCCTTGGGTATCCAGTATTCGAACAGCGTCAGCATTGCATCTTTCTTGGCAGGCCCGATCTTCTCGCGGTAACGGTTTTTGGAAGCATCCACAATGTAGAAAGGCAGATACTGCGCGTTGTAACGCAGTTTCTCGATGTCATCAGGAGCATGGCCACAGATCACCGAGGCGCTGGCGAACAGATGCGGCCGGGTGAGTGCTACATCAAACACGACTGAGCCACCCGTAGAGTATCCTGCCAGTGAAACGCGATTGCTGTCGATGCGGAATCTGCGTCGCAAATCCCGTAACGTTTCCAGGACAGCTTCCTGTTCCTTGTCGGTCCCCTCATAGAGTTGTTTCTGGCCTTCCACCCATTCGGGAACTGCGACAATAAATCCTTTGCGAGCCGCGGGCGTCAGCCAGCCCGTGGTGGCAGTTTCGAAGGTCTGTCCCAGATTGGGGATTAGGAGAATCACAGGGTAGCTGCGATGATGATGGTACTCCGGCGGCAAATAAACTCGATACTTTACTCCCTCGGCCCAGTTTTTGGAGGGTGATGTAGTGAGATCAAGTACAGATTTACTGATGGCTTCAGCCCGGGGTGGTGGCAACTGGTCAATGAGTTGCACCACTTCATCTGCTCGAAGTGGATTGGATTTCAGGTAATTCTCGATAAATATTTTCCGTTGTTTGGCATCATCAGTAAGAAGGATCTGCTTGATCAATTCGCGATGCCTGGCGAGTTTCCCAGATGCCTCTTCGCTAGAATCAGCCCCTTCGGAACCGAGCATCCAGCCTGTAATGGCCAGAGACAATAACTGATCGGGCTTCGTAATCGGTGTCTGTTTCCGATTCGCGAGTCTTTCTTCCTGGTCTGCCATCTTCAGAAAAACGCTCAAAGCCTTGGCATTGTCCAGATTCAAATCACGATCCATTTCGTCGAGCAGGGCAGTATATTGCCTGGCCAGAGTCGATGCTGCCGGATTCGAGCGCAAATCTGACAAGTGCTTGCGCAGCCGCTCCAGTGCTGATTGCTGCTCTTTGTACTGTGTCCGCAGGAGGGAAAGCTTGGTCAAATCCTGCGTATCTGCAGCATCCTGGTCGAGGTTGGAAAGCAATGTCTGGACAAAGGTATGCTGGCCTGAGGCAATGGCATCATCCAGCTCTTCCATGCGGAGGCGCATCTGGCTTCGTTTGATATCCTGCCGAACTTCATTTAATCGCTGCAGTTCGGTCGGGTGCTCCTTGGCAATGGCGGTGAGTTCATTCAAGGCTTGTTCAAACCATCCAGCCTGGGCAGCGAAACGGGCAATACGCAGCTTGTCATCAAAGCTGACATCCTTCTTGGCTTCTGTAGCTTCCGCCTTGATGCGTGTCCGCAGCATGGCCAGCGCTTGGTCCGGTTCGAATTCCTGCGTCAGAAACGAGTTGTACGTACGGGTATACCGCTTGGTAACCACTTCCACTGCATGAGGAGACATGGTGTTGACGCATTGATCTATCTGAAACACATTCTTACCTGAAGCGGAATAGACATCTGAGGTACGCGTGCCATCAGCCTGCCAATCGGAAGATCTGATGACCGCATATTGCTTGAGTGGTGAATGTGAATGCTGCCATTGCAGATGGGTCGGATTGAATCGGAACTGTTCCAGTTGAGCCTTGCGATCGATGGCTTCCGTGCTGCCCACCAGATTCGTTGGGAAATAAGTTCTACGTACACCATCATCCACCAGATAGAACCCACCCAGCTTGCTGATGGCAACCTGAATGCCGCTCGGATCGGTGATCGTATCGTACTGTTTGAGCAATCGTCCCTGCAGCACAAACCCATCTTTGAGAAAGATAAAGTCTGCCTGTAGGGGACTGCAGACCGTCAGAATGATAACTGACAGAAACAATCCATAACAGCATCGGTGTGAGAGTGAACGCTTCATGCATCCTCGCTAGAACAGCGGATGATGGGCTCCCAGCCAGTGACCAGCCAGGAAAGCTACACCAGCCAGCAATAGTGACAGTCCGCCAAGAATAGCCAGCTTGACTTTGGGACTGATAGTGCGTGTGGGTGTCAGTACTGGTATATCGGGTATAGCAAAAGGTTCATCGTTGACTGGCTCAACATCTACTTCTTCCAGTTTGGTCAGTGCCTTGGGTTCTTCGACTGGGTCAGGCAGCGGAGGTAGGGCTGGTTCTTCACGCACGACAGGATTGAAAACGATTTTGCGTCGCACCGGTGGAGGAGCCAATGCTACAGAAGAATCCTCCATCACATCAGGCCGGGTTGGTTTCTGCAGAAGTTTATCGACATCAACCCGGTCAAAGATCGAATGGGGCTGATTAGATTTCTGCTGCTTGCGTGCAGGTTGAACCGGTGGTGGCTCGGAAGTACCTGTAGGTACCAGGTTTTTTGCCGCACAGGTCGGGCAGGGGACTATCGATCCGGCTTTCCGCCTGGCTATGCCAAGTAATTGCTGACAAGTTCCACAGCGGAATTGAATCGGCATAGAGATACTCCCGGCACTCACTAGATAGAGTATTGTACCATGCACTTTGGGGTCTACCACCCGGATTGTCTGCAGAAACGATACAGAAACAAACAAGGCCTTTGATCTGGATCAAAGGCCTTGACTGATAGAAATTGGAGTCTTACTCGTCAGAATCATCCTCTTCCAGCATTTCCACCGTCGTGGTAGTTGCCGAAGCGGCTGCTGATCCTGCCAGTGCGGTAGCTGGTGCATGGGCAGCCATCAAAGCCCGAAGGGCACTGTCAAGGAACCCTTCCAGCTTGCGGCTGCGTACCGGATGCTGCAGCTTGCGGACTGCCTTGGCTTCAATTTGACGAACACGTTCGCGGGTAACCTTGAAGATGCGACCAACTTCTTCCAGCGTATAAGTGTAGCCATCCCCCAGCCCGTAACGGAGTTTGATGATTTCACGTTCGCGGAAGGTCAGCGTCTTCAATACGTGTTCGATCTTCTCTTTCAGCATTTCCTGGTTGGCTGTGCTGGCGGGTGATTCGACCGTATCGTCTTCAATAAAGTCGCCGAAATAACTGTCTTCACTTTCACCCACCGGGCGATCCAGGCTGATCGGGTGCTTGCTGATCTTGAGCACACGGCGGGCTTCTTCCACCGTAATGCCCGCAGCTTTAGCCATCTCTTCGTAGGTTGGTTCGCGGCCTTTTTCCTGCAGCAGCTTCTTCGAGACGTTGCGAAGTTTCGACATCGTCTCAATCATGTGCACTGGGATGCGGATGGTACGGGCCTGGTCAGCAATTGCACGCGTGATGGCCTGGCGAATCCACCAGGTGGCATACGTTGAGAACTTGTAGCCCCGGCGATATTCATACTTGTCGACAGCACGCATCAGGCCAGTGTTGCCTTCCTGAATGAGATCGAGGAAGGAAAGGCCACGGTTGCGATACTTCTTGGCAATGCTGACGACCAGGCGGAGATTACCAGCAGAAAGTTCCCGCTTGGCGCATTCGTATTCTTCATATCGTCGTTGCATTACCCTCGAACGGTGTGCAAGATCGGCTGGGGTTTCGAGAGTTCGCAGTTCCAGGTCACGCAGTTCTGCTTCCAGCGTGGCAACCTCTTCCTTGGCGTACTTCTCCTGCTTCAGCAGGCTGATCTGCCTGAGCAGTTCATTCATGCGGGCAGAAATCTGCTGCAGTTTCTTCATCCACGGTTGTACGCGCTGGGTTCGTACGGAAAGTTCTTCACAGAGCGTTACGCATTTGCGACGGCGAAGACGCAACCGGCGGCGAAGTGTCAGAAGTTCTTTCCGGGGTACTGCATTTTCAAGGATCTTGTGGAAATCCTCGACATTGCGTTCCATCAGGAACTCAAGTGTTTTCAGGTTAAATGGCATGCGGTGCAGAATCTGGTCTTTTTCCAGGTTCTCTGTCACCGAAACCTTGATGGTGCGGTCGAAAGGCAATTCGCCACTGTGCACCCGCTGGAACGTTTCAACAGCGCTGGTCAGTGCATAGTCGCATTCGAGCACCTTGCGACGGAAACGGTTGCGTGTAATTTCAATCCGCTTGGCGAGGTTGATTTCCTGATCGCGGGTCAGCAGGGGAATCTCGCCCATCTGGGTGAGGTACATGCGGACGGGATCATCAATCCGTCTGCCACTGTCCCCGTCATCCAGAAATGCGCCGAAGAGTTCTTCGCTGAGTTCATCCCGGTCTGCGGTTGCTTCGGCAGCGGGGGCATTCGCCTCGCGCTCTTCCGCATCGCTTTCGTCGATCAGTTCGATGCCATGCTCTTCAAGCAGCATCATGAGCCGGTCGAGTTTATCGGGATTGACGGCATCATCAGGAAGGACTTCGTTGACTTGTCCATAAGTCAAAAAGCCTTTCTGCTTGCCTTGTTCGATCAGGCTTTTCAAGCCTTCTTCCATCTTTTCCATCCAACGTCTCCTCGTCGGGATAGCAACCAGGGTGAGTGGCTGCTTCGGGTGATACCCGGAATAGTGGTTCGGGTATTATTCAAGTTTCAGGCGAATAGGGAAGTCCATTCCACTACTCCCTGTCAGGTTCGTCTTGAAGAAGTAGCTGCAATTCGTTAGGCAAAGAAGCCGTCCTTTGCTGGAGTCGCTGCAACCTCGTCAGTAAATCGGTCGGCGGCGCCGGGCCATCCCATCGCTGCAGTTCACTCCTGACCGATTCCATATCCTGATCCAGCCGCTGCCTCAGGTAAGCCTGCAATACCTGGAGAAACCATTCCCTGGGCTGTGCCATTTCCAGCCCTTCGGCATGAAGCCGCGAAAGGATTTCAACCAGCTTGGGTTCATCACTCAATTGCTCGCGAAGCACATCCACTGAAACCAGCCCCCGTTCATGTGCATCATACAGTGCACTGAGCACCCGCTGACGATGAGGGTTGCTGAGCATTTCAGGCTGGACATGCTGGCGCGCCTGAGCGATGTGATCAGGCTCCACCAGCAGCACCTGGATCAATTCTCGTTCAAGCCTGTCCTCCGGAGATGAAGGAGAAGTTCGAGGCAGCCTGTTGGCAACCGATGCGCTGGCCGGTGCGGTTCGCTGTTGATGATCGCGAACCAGTTCACGGTAACGCTGTCGAACTACCGTATCAGGCACCCCACAGCGCTGGGCTAACCGGGAAAGGATCATTTCCCGTTTGACGGCGAGTTCTTCCCGTGCCAGCACAGGTAATCGTGCCAGCACACCCAGAACTTTTTCCATCGCCTGGCGCTGGCCTTCGATGCCGGTTCCCGCGGCAGCAAAGGCTGAGGTCAGGGTGAATTCCAATGCATCCTGCGCGTTTTTCAGCCGCTCCAGGAACGCCTGCGTTCCATGAGCATTGAGAAAATCGCACGGATCCATGCCGGGTGGTAACGAAGCAATAGCCAGTTCCATTTCACTTTGAATGAAATGGCCGAGTGCCCGTTCTACGCCCCCCTGGCCTCCTGCATCGGCATCGAAAAGTAGCACCACCCGTGAAACATATCGCTTAAGCTGCGCGATATGGTTCTCGTTCAGGGCCGTTCCCAATGTCGCCACCACATGCAATATGCCATGCTGGTGCGCCATCAGGACATCGGTATACCCTTCGACAACAGCCAAATACCCCGCTTTGTCTGCTGCCTGCCGGGCGATATCCAACCCATAGAGATGGTGACTCTTCTTAAACAATGAGGAGTCTGCTGAATTATAATACTTAGCTGCATCTTCTGCTGAACTACTGCCAGGAAGTAGTCTGCCTCCAAAGGCAACTACCCGGCCTTGTACGTCACGAATCGGAAAGATGATTCGATCCCGAAAGCAATCATAAAGGCTACCATCCTTCCGCAACCCGCACACTTTAAGGCTTTGTAACAGACTGATTGACTTGCGTTCTTTCAAAGCTTGTTTTGATAACCATTCCCAATCGTTCGGAGCATAGCCAATCTGGTACCGTTCCAGTGTTTCCGGGGCCAGGTTTCGCTCTTCCGATATGTAATGCAATGCCCTTTCATGCGAGGCGTGAAACAGACTGGATTGAAACTTTTCGGTAGCCCATTTCAAAATGTCATACTGATCCTGTCTGCTGGGGCCGATCGGAGCGGAACGAGTCAATTCATACCCAACGCGATGTGCCAGGAACTCTAAGGCTTCACGGAAGTCAAGACGTTCTTTTTTCATGATGAAAGTGTACACATCGCCACCCTGTCCGCAGGGCCAGCACTTCCACGATTGCTTTTCCTGATTGACGGTAAAACTGGGCCGATGGTCATCATGAAACGGACATAGACCCTTGAACATCCTCCCGTTTTTCTGGAGGTTGACATACGAGCCTATGACATCGACAATGTCGCAACGCTCTTTAATCAGCTTGGCATGGTCTTCAGACAAAGGTATGCTCAGCAGCGTGTACGGAAACCAACCCGAGTGACTCAACTGGCAGTCGGTTTGTGCCAGTTGTAACGAAAGATGGCATTGCCATGTTTGCAACATCGTTGTAGACAACGTGTTGTGACGAAGACCAGATTATGAATGAATTATAAAGGGCTTTTCACAATGGTCAAGAAACTGGAACGGTCGAGTGCATATAATCTGCAAGTAACGCTTGCGATTTGCGGGCTGGCAATACTATTGTTGGTGTTGTTTCTGCTGGTTCCTGCAAACAAGCCTGCCAACATCCAAGAGTCGGCATCTGTGGGGGGCCTGAATATGGTTACTGTCAGAGTGATGAATTCGCAAGGAACATTAAGCGAACCTTTCCAGACTCCCAAGGTGATCAAGTCCGAAGCAGAGTGGAAACAACTCCTCACACCCGAACAGTATCGCGTGACCCGCAACTCAGGCACCGAACGACCATTCTGTGGCACCCTGCTCGATAACAAGAAGGAAGGTGTTTACACTTGCGTCTGTTGTCGCCTGCCACTCTTTTCTTCCAATGCCAAGTTTAACTCTCACAGCGGCTGGCCCAGTTTCTTTCAGCCGATCTGCAAGGAAAACGTTTCCGAAAAGGCTGACA
Source organism: Planctomycetia bacterium (assembly GCA_016795155.1). NCBI lineage: Bacteria > Pseudomonadati > Planctomycetota > Planctomycetia > Planctomycetia bacterium. The sequence continues at coordinate 205,288 of JAEUIE010000032.1, forward strand.
ATACTCATGGCATGATTCGAGTCGAAATTAACTGTGCCCGCTGCGACGCTCACCTCGGCCACGTCTTCGACGATGGCCCACCTCCTACCCAATTGCGTTTTTGCCTGAACAGCGAATCACTGGAGTTTACGGAGAAGGAATCCCTCTCCAAACTGGCGGAGAAGGGGAAGTAAGGGTAGAGTGTAGTTTGGAGGAGATACTCATGGCAGGCACCATCAGTTTGTCAAAACCAATGCAGCAATTCGTGGCTGAGCAGACCGCGGCGCGAGGACTTAAGGATGATAAGGCGTATTTCAAGCAGTTACTAAAGGAAGAACAGGTGCGCGTAGGCAGGCAACGATTGCTGGAATTACTCGACGAAGGTCGGGCAAGCGGCTACCACGAAGTGACCGAAGAGACGTGGCAAGAACTTAAGGAAAAAGTAAAGGAACGATTCGCTGCCAGGAGGAAGGCGAAAGCGAAATAAGATGCGAATCATACAAACAAATGTCGCTTTCAAAGATGCCGTGCATATTTCCTCTGGAATGATCAGTGAACCAGTAAGCAACCTCTTCAACCAGGCACTTCAGAAAACCTATTCCGCAATTATCATAACGCCAACGATCGGCTCCCTCGTTCCAGGGTTATCAAATACCACGATGCAGGGATTGCGAGTCTGTACCATCAGACGCTTTCGCAATTATCTGGTTTTCTATCGGATTGAGAAAGACTGCATCGTTGTAGAACGAATCCTGGATGGCCGACGTAATTACCTTGAATTATTCATTTCTGAATAAACAAATCAATTTCTTATGTCTCAGGCGCAAGGAAGTGAATAGGCCGCAGTGGAAATCGCCTACGGGCGTCGTCATCAAGTTTGTGATAGTATTCAACCCACAGGTCAAAGAGTTTTTCCAGGTCCACCAGCGTAATCTTGCGTTTCTCCTGTGTACGCGCCTCTTCTTCAGCATCGCGTGTGAAGCCGGCGGTCGTTACGAATAGGCCGACGTCATCATCACCCAACAGTGCCATGAAAGAACGGAGACCGTCAACATTTACGTTATTGCCTACTCGTTTGACCTGCACTTTGATCCGTGGTGGACGGGTTCCTAATGGATCGCTCCAAGCCACGATGTCGATTCCACCATCCTTACCAGGGGGTGATACCCACGACACATGATAACCCATTGCGCGAAGCAGCGACGCGACCAGGTCTTGGAAGTCGTAAGGGTTCATTTCACGCAGGTACTGCTCGATTTCCTGCCAAGCCTGTTCCTCTGCCTGCTCGAAGGTAATGCTGGCGGTTTTTGCACTGGAAGCATCGTCCGTCTCAGGTTCTGTCGTTGGCTCGGCACCAGGCTGGCTGGCTTTCCATTTCTTGTAGAGTTTGACAGCCTCACGATAGAGCGTTTCAGGATCGGGATAAAGCGTATACGCTTTCTTCCCTTCCTCGGTAATAGACCACAATCCCTTATGCTTCAGGAGCCAGCCTGCTTTCACGCAGTCCACCGTAGCAAAGCGGACGATCTGTTCAAATCGCGATTGACCGGATTCATAAGCGCCCTGCTCATATTCGGTGAGTTGCACTGTGTTTCTAGAGCATTTTCAGTTCCATTCTTGCGGCGCATATCCTGCATGTCGGAGGTAGTTGGCGCATTCATTAGGCGAGAACCAGTCGAGGCACTGGCCGCAGAGTTGATCACATGCTTCCTTGGTGCGTGGCTTGCGTTTGCG